>NZ_JBLZMW010000021.1:0-71161 GCF_048553275.1 Pacificoceanicola niger | reverse complement strand
TCGTTGTCCCAGGGTCTTCCTCTCAGCCATCGCTCTGGCCGCAACCGTCATCTATTGGTTTTGAATCCTGACCCTAGTTTGCAACCTCGCGCCTTATCCAGTTTGTAGATGGCTAGCCAAATATGGCTGTTGCCGTAGTAGGCCAGGATCGGACTGCAAGGCGAGCCTTGGGGCAGGCTTCCGCCCAGACTTGCGACGTGAACCAAAACAGCGGTTACGTCCCGGGATCATTCAAGCTCCCGATGAAAAAATCGGGCGACGTTGTTGGCTGAACAGCTTGGGAAATAGACCACTTCACCTACCTCAAGGTTCTCGGCTGGGGCTGGTTCTATCTCAGCGCGATCCTGGACGATTACAGCCGCTACATCATCGCCTGGAAGCTCTGCGCCAACATGCGGGCGGAGGACGTCACAGACACCCTGGACTTGGCGTTATAAGCATCAGGATGCGATCAGGTTCACGTCGTTCACAAGCCGCGCCTGCTCAGCGACAACGGGTCCAGCTACGTCTCTGGAGACTTGGCCGAATGGTTGCAGGACAAAGGCATGAAGCACTCACGCGGCGCGCCATATCATCCCCAAACACAGGGCAAGATCGACAGGTGGCATCAGACCCTGAAGAACCGCATCCTATTGGAAAACTACGTCCTGCCTGGCAATCTCGAAGCCCAGATCGGAGCCGTCGTCGACCACTACAGCCACGATCGATATCATGAGAGACTGAGCAACGTCACGCCCGCCGACGTCTACTTCGGGCGCGACAAAGCCATTCTGAAACAACGGGAAAGGACCAAACAAAAGACCCTCGAAGCGCGACGCTTGCATCACCGCAAACACGCCGCATAATCAAACCAACCAGATGGGCGGAACTCTCGCTTAGTTTAAGCCGCCTTTGGTGCCAAGAACCCTGACGACGGACGGTATGACGTTCAAAAGGAAGCCATGCTTCACCGATCACGGTCATCGGCGTCCCCGCCTGTATCGTAGCATTTACCTCGCATGGTTTGATGAAGAAAGTGTTTTGACTGGTCTCGAAATATCCGAGGGGAGTCGCCGCAGGCGGCGGGGGCAGCGCCCCCTGTATTATATTTCTTGGTCTGGAAACATGTGGTCGCGTCGAAGGCATGTTTGTCGCTTCACGCGGGTAGGTCAAAAACGCTGAGATTTCGCTTTTGCCCTTCAAATCCCATACGCAGCACTCTAATCCTCGCACCCCATGAGACTTCTATTTCTTGGCGATGTGATGGGCCGCTCCGGGCGGCAGGGGATCGTGGATCGGCTGGCAAAGCTCCGCGACGATTGGCGGCTGGATTTTGTCGTTGTCAACGGTGAGAACGCGTCGAACGGCGCCGGGCTCACGGCGGCGCATGCCAATCTGCTGTTCGAAGCGGGGGCGGACGTTGTGACGCTTGGCGATCATGCTTTCGATCAGAAGGACATGCTGACCCATATCGAGAGTGACAATCGCATCATTCGACCGCTGAATTTTGCCAAGCAGGCGCCGGGGCGGGGGGCTGGTCTGTTTTCGGATCGGCGCGGGCGCAAGGTGCTTGTGGCGCAGGTCTTGGGCCAGGTGTTCATGAAGCGGGCCTTTGACGATCCGTTTTCCGCGCTGGACGATATCTTGCGCCGTCATCCGCTGGGCGGTCAGGCGCAGGCGATCGTGGTTGACATGCATTGCGAGGCAACCAGCGAGAAGATGGGCGCGGGACATTTCTGTGACGGTCGGGCGAGCCTTGTGGTTGGCACGCATACCCATGTGCCGACAGGTGATGCGCAAATTCTGCCCGGTGGCACCGCGTTCCTGTCGGATGCGGGCATGTGCGGCGATTACAATTCGGTCATTGGCATGGAGAAGGCCGAGCCCATGCGCCGGTTCGTGACCGGCATGGCCAAGGGACGGTTCCAGCCGGCTGCAGGCGAGGCGACGCTGTCGGGTATTTTCGTCGAAACAGACGACCGGACCGGCAAGGCGGTTGCGGTCAAGATGGTGCGTCAGGGCGGGCGGCTGGAACAGAGCGGGCCGTGAGCGGGCCCGCGCCGCGCTGGCTGCCGTTTGCGGCGCTTGTGCTGATTGGTGCGGCCTGGGGCGCGACGCAGCCCTTGGGCAAGGTGGCGGTCTCGGAGGGGTATCGGCACTTTGGGTTGCTTTTCTGGCAGATGAGCATCGGCGCGGTCGTTTTGCGCATCATTATGGTCTTTCGCGGCACGACGTTCTCCTTTGCCCCGCGCCACTTGGCGTTCTATCTGCTCATCGCCCTGCTGGGCTCCATTCTTCCGGGCATGGCCTCCTACAGCGCTGCGGTGCATTTGCCCTCCGGCGTTTTGTCGATCCTTCTGAGCAGCGTTCCGATGCTGGCCTTTCCCATTGCACTGATGCTTGGTCTTGAGCGGTTTCGGATGCGGCGGTTGGTGGGGCTGTCGCTTGGGCTCTGCGGGGTGGCGTTGCTGATTCTGCCGCAGACGGTGATGCCGCGGGCGGTGCAGATGACCTGGGTGCCGGTGGCATTGCTCTCGTCGCTTTGTTACGCACTGGAGGGCAATCTTGTCTCAAAATTTGGGCGTGGCGGGCTTGGGCCGGTGGGGCTTCTGGCCGGAGCCTCGGCGGTCGGAGCCGTGCTGTGCCTTCCGATGGCGCTGCTGAGCGGGCAATTTATCGACCCGCGCGGGGCATGGGGCGCGCCCGACTATGCGCTGATGGCCTCGGCTTGCCTGCATGCGGCGGCCTATACGGGCTATGTCTGGCTGGTCGGGCTGGCCGGATCGGTGTTCGCGGTGCAGGTGAGTTATTTCGTCACGCTGTTCGGGGTCAGCTGGGCCATGCTTTTCCTTGGCGAAGGCTATGGCGGCTGGATCTGGGCGGCGCTGGGTTTGATGTTGGCGGGGATGGCGCTTGTTCAGCCGCGGTTGCAGGCCCTTGCCCCGTTGCCCGCAACCCGTCAGAATGCAGAGCCGCAGTAAGAGGCAGGGGCGACAATAAAGCATGCAATGGTTGGAATTGAGCCAGACCGGACAGGCGGGTGTCGCCTTGGCCATCGTGGTGCTGATGTTCGTGCTTTTCGTGCGCGAGACCTATCCGGTGGAAGTGACGGCAATCGGCGGCGTGGCGGCGATGCTGCTGATGGGCATTTTGCCATACGATGCTGCTCTCGCGGTGCTGTCGAACCCGGCGCCCTGGACCATCGCGGCGATGTTCATCGTCATGGGCGGGCTGGTGCGGACCGGCGCGCTTGATGTGTTCACCCGCCATGCGCAGGACCAGGTGGTCAAGCGGCCAAAGCGGGCGATGGCGGGGATCATGGCGGTGGTGGTGCTGGCCTCGGCCTTCATGAACAACACGCCGGTGGTTGTGGTGATGCTGCCGGTGTTCGTCCAGATCGCCAAGGTGCTTGGGGTTGCGCCCTCCAAGTTGCTGATTCCGCTTAGCTATGCCGCCATTCTGGGTGGAACGACCACGCTGATCGGCACCTCGACCAACCTGTTGGTTGACGGCGTTGCGCGCAATCAGGGGCTTGAGCCGTTTACGATTTTCGAGGTCACGCCATTGGCGGTGATCCTCGTGGTCTGGGGCATGGGCTATCTCTATTTCGCCGGGCGTTTCCTTCTGCCGGAGCGGACCTCCATGGCCGGGATGCTCTCGGATCGCTCGAAGATGAAGTTCTTCACGGAGGCGGTGATCCCGCCGGACAGCAACCTGATCGGCCGCGAGGTGCAGGGGGTTCAGCTGTTCAAGCGCGAAGGTGTGCGGCTGATCGACGTGATCCGCGGCGATGAATCGCTGCGCCGCAATCTTGCCGGGGTGATGCTGGAGGTCGGCGACCGCGTCGTCTTGCGTACGCAGATGACGGAGCTGCTTTCGTTGCAGCGTGACAAATCGCTCAAGCGTGTGGATCAGGTGTCGGCCAAGGAGACCAATACGGTCGAGGTGCTGATCACGCCGGGCTGCAAGATGGTGGGGCGTAGCCTCGGCGCGCTGCGTCTGCGGCGACGGTTCGGCGTCTATCCATTGGCCGTGCACCGGCGCAATCAGAACATCGGGCGGCAGCTCGATCAGTTGGTGGTGCGCGTGGGCGATACGCTTCTGCTCGAAGGCGCGCAGGACGACATTCAGCGCCTGGCCGAGGAAATGGACCTTGTCGATGTCTCGCACCCGTCGGCCAAGGCGTTCCGGCGCGGCCATGCGCCCGTTGCGCTTTTGGCGCTGAGCGGAATTGTTTTGCTTTCGGCCTTTGATGTTGCGCCGATCCTGCCTCTGGCGGTGATTGCGGTGGCGATCATTCTCTTGTCACGCTGCATTGATGCGGACGAGGCGTTTTCGTTTGTCGAGGGTCAGCTTCTGGCGCTGATATTTGCCATGCTGGCCATCGGTGCGGCACTGGAGGCAACGGGAGCGGTGGCGCTGATCGCGGAGAGCCTCGCCCCGCTGATGATGGACCTTCCGGGGCCGGTGCTGGTCTGGGCCGTGTATCTGCTGACCTCGCTCCTGACGGAGAGCGTGTCGAACAATGCGGTGGCGGTGGTGGTCACACCGATCACCATTTCGCTGGCGCATGCTGTGGGCGTCGATCCGCGGCCGCTGGTGGTGGCGGTCATGGTCGCGGCGTCCTGTTCTTTTGCCACGCCGATTGGCTATCAGACGAACACGCTGGTCTACGGGCCCGGTGGCTACAAGTTCTCTGACTTCCTCAAGGTTGGTTTGCCGCTGAACCTGAGCGTGGGGCTGCTGTCGGCGCTGCTGATCCCGTTGTTCTGGCCGCTTTAGGGGCGGTCAGGGCGGGTCGGGCGGGGCACGTCGTCTGACAGGCCCGGCGGATGGACTTTGGTAAAGATGAATTGTAGGCGTGGCACCAGATGTTCGCGGAACGTTCTTATTTTTCCATTGGCGATCGCGATCTGATCCCCTATCTGTTAAGCGGTCTTAAACCGAGGGGGCAGTATGCCTGAGCTGAAGTATATCGAGGTGCGCGGGGCGCGCGAGCACAACCTCAAGTCCATCGACGTGGATATTCCGCGCGATGAGCTGGTGGTGATCACCGGGCTTTCGGGCTCGGGCAAGTCGTCTCTGGCCTTTGATACCATTTATGCAGAGGGGCAGCGCCGCTACGTCGAGTCGCTGAGCGCCTATGCACGGCAATTCCTTGATATGATGGAAAAGCCGGATGTGGATCACATCAGCGGTCTGTCCCCGGCCATTTCCATCGAGCAGAAGACCACATCGAAGAACCCGCGATCGACCGTGGGGACGGTGACGGAAATCTACGACTACATGCGCCTGCTCTTTGCGCGAGTCGGCACGCCCTACAGCCCCGCCACCGGGCAGCCCATCGAGGCACAGCAGGTGCAGGACATGGTCGACCGGGTGATGGCGCTGGAGGAGGGGACGCGCGGCTATCTGCTCGCGCCCATCGTGCGCGACCGGAAGGGCGAGTATCGCAAGGAATTCCTTGAACTGCGCAAGCAGGGGTTTCAGCGTGTGAAGGTGGACGGCGAATTCCATGAGCTCGACACGCCGCCTACCCTGGACAAGAAATTCCGCCATGACATTGATGTCGTGGTCGATCGGATCGTGGTGCGTGACGGCATGCAAACGCGGCTTGCCGATTCCTTCCGCACGGCGCTTGATCTGGCCGACGGGATTGCGATCCTTGAGACAGCCCCCAAGGAGGGTGATCCCGAGCGGATCACCTTTAGCGAGAATTTCGCCTGCCCGGTCAGTGGCTTCACCATTCCGGAGATCGAGCCGCGGTTGTTCTCGTTCAACGCACCGTTCGGGGCCTGCCCGGAGTGTGACGGGCTTGGGGCCGAGCTGTTCTTCGACGAGCGGCTGGTGGTGCCGGACCAGACGCTGAAGATTTCCGATGGGGCGCTCGCCCCGTGGCGCAAGGGCAAGAGCCCGTATTTCCTGCAGACCATCGAGGCCATTGCCAAGCATTACGAGTTTGACAAGAAAGCCCGCTGGAAGGACCTGCCGGCGCATGTTCAGCAGGTGTTCCTCTATGGCTCCGGCGATGAGGAAATCCCGTTCCGCTACGACGAAGGCGGGCGGATTTACCAGGTCTCGCGCACGTTCGAAGGCGTCATTCCAAACATGGAGCGGCGCTACCGCGAGACCGATTCCAACTGGATTCGCGAAGAATTCGAGCGCTATCAGAACAACCGCTCCTGCGGGACCTGTGGCGGTTATCGCCTGCGGGAAGAGGCATTGGCGGTGAAGATCGGCCCGTCGGCTGATCCCGATGCGCTGCTGCACGTGGGGCAGGTGGTGCAGATGTCGATCAAACAGGCCTATGATTGGTGCGGCACCGTGCCCTCCCACCTGACCAATCAGAAAAACGAGATCGCCAAGGCGATTCTGAAGGAGATCCGCGAGCGGCTTGGGTTCCTGAACAATGTCGGCCTCGAATATCTGACGCTGTCGCGCAATGCGGGCACGTTGTCGGGCGGCGAGAGCCAGCGTATTCGCCTGGCCAGCCAGATCGGCTCGGGCCTGACCGGGGTGCTTTATGTGCTCGATGAGCCGAGTATCGGCCTGCATCAACGCGACAACACGCGGCTGCTTGATACGCTGAAAAACCTGCGAGATCAGGGCAATACGGTGATCGTTGTGGAACACGACGAAGAGGCGATCCGAGAGGCGGATTATGTCTTTGACATCGGGCCGGGGGCCGGGGTGCATGGCGGTCAGGTGGTCTCGAAGGGGACGCCGCAAGAGATCATGGCCGATCCCGCCAGCCTCACCGGGCAATACCTGAGCGGGACGCGCGAAATCGCGGTGCCGCAGAAGCGACGGAAAGGAAACAAGAAGAAGCTGAAGGTGGTGAAAGCCTCGGGGAACAACCTCAAGGATGTGACGGCGGAATTCCCGCTGGCGAAATTCGTTTGCGTGACAGGGGTTTCTGGGGGCGGCAAGTCGACGCTGACCATTGAGACGCTGTTCAAGAGCGCCTCCATGGCGCTCAACGGGGCGCGTCAGACACCGGCGCCCTGCGAGACGATCAAGGGGCTGGAGCATCTGGACAAGGTGATCGACATTGACCAGCGTCCCATTGGGCGGACTCCGCGTTCAAATCCAGCCACTTACACCGGGGCCTTCACCCCGATCCGCGACTGGTTTGCCGGTCTGCCGGAGGCGAAGGCGCGGGGTTACAAGCCCGGGCGATTCAGCTTCAACGTCAAGGGCGGTCGCTGCGAGGCCTGTCAGGGCGATGGCGTCATCAAGATCGAGATGCATTTCCTTCCGGATGTCTATGTCACCTGCGAGACCTGCAAAGGCGCGCGATACAACCGCGAGACTTTGGAAATTCGCTTTAAAGGCAAGAGCATCGCGGACGTTCTTGATATGACGGTTGAAGATGCGCAGGACTTCTTCAAGGCCGTTCCGAGCATTCGCGACAAGATGGACGCGCTGATGCGGGTGGGCCTTGGGTACATCAAGGTTGGCCAGCAGGCGACGACGCTTTCGGGCGGCGAAGCGCAGCGGGTCAAACTTTCGAAGGAGTTGGCGAAACGCTCCACGGGCCGCACGCTCTATATCCTCGACGAGCCAACCACGGGTCTGCATTTTGAGGATGTGCGCAAGCTGCTGGAAGTGCTGCACGAACTGGTCGACCAGGGCAACACCGTGGTGGTGATCGAACACAACCTCGACGTGGTAAAAACCGCCGACCATATCATCGACATTGGCCCGGAAGGCGGCGATGGCGGCGGCGAGATCGTGGCGGTTGGCACGCCGGAGCAGGTGGCGGAGGTCGAACGCTCTCACACCGGCCGATATCTCAAACCGATGCTGAATGCGGGCAAGGTGGCCGCGGAATGAGGCGGATTGTCGCCAAATCATGACCACATCAAGACGTGATTGGCAATGAAACGCTTTCAGTGTTAACCATGTGCCTTGGCTTGGTTACCAGGCTGCTGCTCTGTTTACATGGTAAGATGATGACGCGTTTTATTGGACTGATGGTACTTGCATTGGGCGTGTCTGCCGCGCCTTTGCATGCTCTCACTGTGACAAACGACCCCGCGACAGGCGGGACCGGGCCCACCGCCGTTCTGACGGTGGCGAAGGGCAACGACATCAAGGCGGGCCAGGTCAATTCCGACCTGCTCGGTTTTATAAACAGCTTCAAGGATCCGGATTTCACCGTGATCCGCGCCGATGATATGTTCAAGGTGGATTATCCCAACACAGCGGCGGGGTTTACATTTACCGCGCTTGATAGCGCGAAAAAGGGCGAGTCCCGGCACTTCAGCTGGTCCACCCTGACCGCTTACGAATTTGTGGTGTTCAAGGCAGGTCCCGGATTTGTGGCGCATTACTATGAAGGCGGGACCCACGGCGGCGCTGTCATCATGGACAAGGGCATCAGCCACCTGAGCTTTGTCGTGCCCGCCGGGCCTTCGATCGTGACCCCGCCGCCGGTACCGCTCCCCGCGAGCGGTCTGTTGCTGCTGGCGGCACTGGGCGTCGGCTCGATCGGGCTGCGACGCAGGAAAACGGCCTGAGCGCATCCGATTTAAGAGATGTGAAAAGGGGCCGCGATGGCCCCTTTTTTGATATTAGTTATTCTTGGTCTTGCAGGTGTTGATTCCGAGCAGACTGTAGGGCGGGCAGGAACCCATGGCAGCGGTGGCGAGCATGGCAACGCCGACAATCAATGCGAGCCATTTGAGCACGCCGGCGGCCATCGAAAAGAAGGCAATCAACAAAATCACACCGACAACGGTGCGCAGGATGCGGTCGGTCTGACCCATGTTCTTGGCAAGCATATCAAGTTCCCCGGGGTTAAGGATTTTTGTCATAACTGTGTTTGAACGATATCACGAGAATTGAATATGATTTGAATCAATTTATCAGGAGCGAGCGGCAAAAGACCGCCCCGTGAGGCGGCCTCTCCTGTTTTCCGGGCGTGGACCGGGCAGCGCCCGGCGTTCAGCCGCGCCCGCGCGTCTCGAACCGGGGCAACATGGCGCTGAAATCGCGGCCTGCGCCCTCTTCGTTTTCAACGAACTGTTCATAGAGCGCCATGGCGGCCTGACCCATGGGGGTGTCGGCGTCGGCGCTTTCGGCGGCCTGTTGCGACAGGCGCAGATCCTTGAGCATCAGATCGGCGGCAAAGCCGGGTTTGTAGCCGTTGTCGGCGGGCGATTGCGGCCCGATGCCGGGGGCGGGGCAATAGGCGTTCATGCTCCAGCTGTAGCCCGAGGAGGTGCTGACCACATCGAACATCGCCTGCCGGTCGAGGCCGAGTTTGTCCGCGAGGGCAAAGGCTTCGCAGGTGGCGATCATGGTGACGCCCAGGATCATGTTGTTGCAGATCTTCGCCGCCTGGCCATTGCCGGAGGGGCCGCAATGCACGGCTTTCTGACCCATGATGTCAAAGAGCGGCTTGGCCTTGGCGAAGGCCTCGTCCGAGCCGCCGACCATGAAGGTGAGCGTGCCGCCGCTGGCGCCGCCGATCCCGCCGGAGACCGGCGCATCCAGCGCGCCAAGGCCGTGCTCCGTGGCTTGATTGGCGACGGCGCGCGCGCTGTCCACGTCCACGGTCGAGCAATCGAGCAGAACCGCGCCCTGTGCCATCGCGGGGATCACCTCATCGGCGACACTGCGCAGGATCGCGCCGTTGGGCAGCATGGTGATGACCACATCCGCCCCGGTGGCGGCCTCAGCGGCGCTGCCGGCCTGCGTCGCGCCATCAACGGTGACGCCCGCCACGTCAAAGCCGGTCACGCTATGGCCTGCCTTGATCAGGTTGGCCGCCATCGGCCCGCCCATATTTCCCAGTCCGATAAATCCGATCTTCATGCTGCTCTCCCTGAAATTCAGCGCCAGCTTGCCCAGCGGTGCCAGCAACCGGCTGACGTCGACGGCGGGCACCTTGCCGGGATCATGCCGCCATTTGGGCGACTTGTCCTTGTCGATGATGGCCGCGCGAATGCCTTCGAGGAAATCGCCGTGCTCCATGATGCGGTGGCTGACGCGGTATTCCAGCTCCAGCGCTTTGCGAATGGTCAGGTCGGAGCTGAGGCGCAGCCGGTGGATCATCTCAAGCGTCACGGCCATGGAGAGCGGCGCATTGCGGCCGAGCGTGCTCAACGTCTTCTGCGCAAACGTCCCGCGATCGGCGGCCAGCAGGTTGAGAATGTCGCTCAACGCTTCCCCGGCAAACAGCGCATCGATCTGCGTTTGCTCCGCGGCCAGCGGGCTGTCCGGGGCAGGGGCGGCGCAGGCGGCCACCGCACCGGCATCACCGCTCTCGCAAAGCGTGGTCTTGAGCGCGTCCCAGTCGGAGTCCGGGATGAAATGATCGGCAAAGCCCGCGTGGATTGCGTCGCCCGGCCCCATGCGCGCGGCGGTCAGGCCAAGATATTCGCCCAGCCTGCCGGGGGCGCGGGCGAGCAGGTATGTCCCACCGACATCCGGCACGAACCCGATGCCGACCTCCGGCATGGAGATTTGCGTGCTCTCACAAACGATGCGGTGGCTGCAATGTCCCCCGAGGCCGACGCCGCCGCCCATCACAAACCCATGCAGGTATGAGACAATCGGTTTGTCGTATTCGGCCAGCTTGGCGTTCAGCCGATATTCGTCGCGCCAGAACTGGCGCGCATAGTCGATGTTTCCGTCGCATCCCGTCTGGTACATCTCGGCGATGTCCCCCCCGGCGCAAAAGGCGCGCGCGCCCTCCGCGTCGATCATGACCAGGGCGACATCGGGGTCGCTGCGCCATTGCTCAAGAGCCTGCTCTATCGCGAGGCACATGGCGTAGGACAGCGCATTGAGCGCCTTGGGTCGGGTGAGGGTGATGCGCCCGGCGCGGCCCTGTTTGCGGATGTCAATGTCGGTGGTCATGAAGCCTTCCGGGTTGGACAAAATGCGGTTCCGGTGACGGACGCTACGGGGTTCCTGGAGCAAATCGGGCTGCGGATCTCAGCGCGCAAGCAGGGTTCTCGCCGTGATCATGCGCATGATTTCATTGGTGCCTTCGAGGATTTGATGCACCCGCAGATCACGCACCAGCTTCTCGATGCCATAATCGGCCAGGTATCCATAGCCGCCGTGCAGCTGCAGGCACTGATCCACGGTCCTGCTGCCGGCCTCGGTCACGAATTTCTTGGCCATGGCGCAGAATTTCGTCGCATCCGGCGCGCCGGTGTCGAGCTTCCAGGCCGCCTGACGCAGGAAGGTGCGCGCGGCTTGCAGCTCGATCTCCATGTCCGCGAGGCGGAATTGCAGCGCCTGAAACTGGTCGATGCTCTGGCCAAAGGCCTTGCGTTCGGACATGTATTGCAGGGTCAGGGTCAACGCGGTTTGCGCCGCGCCGAGCGAGCAGGCGGAGATATTCAGGCGGCCACCATCCAGACCGGCCATGGCATAGCGAAAGCCTTTGCCTTCCTCGCCCAGCAGGTTTTCGGCGGCGGTGACGCAGTTGTCGAACTGAACCTGTCGCGTGGGCTGGGACTTCCAGCCCATCTTCTCTTCCAGCCCGCCAAAGGACAAGCCCGGAGCGCCATCCTCGACATAGAGCGCGGAAATCCCCTTGGGCCCGTCGCCGCCGGTGCGCGCCATGACCACGTAAGCATCCGAATAGCCGCCTCCAGAGATGAAGGCCTTGGTGCCATTGACAGCGTAGCCGTCGTTGGTACGCTCCGCGCGGGTCTTGAGCGCGGCGGCATCGGATCCAGAGCCAGGCTCGGTCAGGCAGTAGCTCAGAACCGTCTCCATTGTCAGCGCCTTGGGCAGGATGCGGGCCTTCATCTCGTCCGAGCCGAAGCTGTCGATCATGCGCGCGCACATGTTGTGGATCGACAGGAAGGCTGCGACGGAAGGGCAGGCCATGCTCAGCGCCTCGAAAACCAGCGTCGCATCGAGCCGCGTCAGCCCGGAGCCGCCCGCCTCTTCGCTGACATAAAGACCGCCAAAGCCCAATTCGGCGAGCTGCGGCCAGAGGGTTTTGGGGATCGTGCCATCGGCCTCCCATTGCCGGGCATGCGGTGCGATATGCTCCTGCCCGAAGGCATGGGCCATGTCGAAGATAGCGGTCTGTTCCTCACTGAGCGCGAAATCCATGGTCTGTTTCCTCCCCGGCAGAAAATGAACGCTTGTTCAGATTGTCGCGCGAAGAGCATCGGGATGCAAGCGGTGCGGATGCAAGGCGGTTTTGCAATAATGCAAAGCATGCCTCTGATCCGTGGGGATGTGTTTGCGATAACGCAGGTCTAACCCACCAGCGCGTTGCGAATGACACTTTCCACCCGCGCCAGCCCGGCCGCATTGTCGAACTTGGCCTCCGCGGTGGCCCGCGCCGCCCGGGCCATGGCGCTGCGATCCGGCATGTCCAGGATCTCTGTGATCCGCGTGGCAAAGCCCACCTCGTCCCATTCATCGACCAGCAGCCCGTTCACCCCATGCTCGACCGCTTCGGGGATGCCCGCATGGCGCGTCGACAGGGTGATGCAGCCGCAGGCAAGCGCTTCCTGGATGGCCGTTGGCAGCCCTTCGGTGTTGCCGTTCTGCGCCGTGACCGAATGCTGCAGGAAGACTTCGGTGGTCAGCAGGTGCGCGCGCACCGCGTCATGCGGCAGCGCCCCGGTGAAGGTGACCTGATCGGCGATGCCAAGCGCCTCGGCCTGTGCCCGTGATGGGTCCAGCAAAGGCCCGTCGCCGATAAACGTCAGATGCGCCGCGCGCCCCTTCGCGGCCTTGGCAAAAGCGTTCAGTGTGATGTGCGGCGCCTTCTTCTCGACCATGCGGCCCACGGCCAGGAAGGTTCCGGCACGCTTTTCGCCCGGGGAAAAGCGCCGGATATCGACACCGGACGGCACCACATGGGCATTGGGATGCCTGACACCGTGCTTGGCAAGATTGTCGAGCAGAAACTGGCTGACCGAGAACATCCCCGCCAATCGCGGCATCATCAGCCGGTAGGAACGTACCCGCTGGCGCGAGGTCAGGGCGGCGGAGGCATCGGTGCCGCGCCAGTAAGTAAAGACCGGAATGCCCAGATCGTTGCCAAGCTGCGCCACGACAAGCGCCTGCGTCCCGAATTCGGCAAGGATCGCGGACACGCCATGCGCACGCAAAAACGCCGCGAGGGCGGCGCGGTTGTCACCGTACGGCAGGCGAGAGGTTCCATGAAGCGCCGCCCCCGAGAGCGCGGCCAGAGGCGCCAGCAGCGTGTCCTTCAACGACAACCGCCCGCGCCGTTCGAACAGCGGTTTGCCGTAGGGATCGGTGCCGTTGAAACGGCCGCAGATCACCACGCTATCGCCGCCGAACATGTGTTCAATATGGCGATTGATGAAGGTCTCCCCCATCACAAAGTAATCCGAGGTGGCAATGGCGATGGTCATGGGTGGCTCCGAGCGTCTGCCCGTCGTTCTAGTGCGCGACCATTATCAAGACCACCGCTTCGCGCTTCTTCTTTGCAAAAATATCCCGGGTGAGCGCCGCAGGCGCGAGGGCAGCGCCCTCATCCGTGCTACAGATCGGCCTGGAACTCGTCGACGAGATGCTGCACCACCGCCCGCATCTGGTCTTCGCGGTCCTTGCCTTCGGTTTTTGCGGCGTGCAGCACGGCCCGCTGCCGTGTTGCGCTGTTGCCGCTCTCGGCGATGCCGCGGATCCGTTCGACTTCACGCATGCAGCGCAGGATGCCCGCGTCCTGTTCGACCATTTCGATCAACTCTTCCATGAGTTGTGGGAAGGGGATGATCTCGGCGGCGCCGAAGTCGATCATGCCTTCGGAGACGCCATAGCGCTGCGCGCGCCAGCGGTTTTCGCCGATCAGGAAGGGATCGTAAATGCGCCAGCGCTGGTTCTTTACCCGCAGCCGCCACAGCATCCGCAGCAGGCATTGGTTCAGCGCCGCCAGCGTCAGCGTGTCCTCCATCCGGGGCTGCACATCCATGATCCGGCTTTCCAGCGTCGGGTAGCTGGCCGAGGGGCGCAGGTCCCACCAGATGCGGCTGCTGTCCTCGATCACGCCGACGTCGATCAGGATCTGCACCGAACGCTCGTAGTCCTGCCAATTGGCGAATTGCGGCGGCAGCCCGGTGCGCGGCAGATTGTCAAAGACGGAAATACGGTAGGAGGCGAGACCGGTGTCCTGCCCCTGCCAGAACGGTGAAGAGGTCGAAAGCGCGAGCAGATGCGGCAGGAAATAGCTCATCTGCCGCATCAGGTCCGCCCGCAGCGGATCATCATTCAGCCCGATATGCACGTGCATTCCGCAGATCAGCATCCGCCGGACCACCCCGCCGAGATCCCGGCTCAGTTCATTGTAGCGTTGCTTGTCGGTGTGGCTTTGGTTCTTCCAGTCGGCCAGGGGGTGACAGGAGGCGGCAATCGGAGCCATTCCGCGCTTGCGTGCGTGTTTCGCGACAGCGCTGCGCAGGCGTTTGAGATCCTCGCGGGCCTCGGCGATGTCGGCGCAGGGCTTGGTGCCGATTTCTATCTGGCACTGCAGGAATTCCGGGCTGACCTGGTCTTCCAGTTCGGCCGCACAGTCTTCCATCAGCCCCTCGGGCGCTTCGATCAGGGTCAGACTGTCCAGATCGACAAGCAGGTATTCCTCTTCGATCCCCAGCGTGAAGTCCGGTTCGGTCATCGCAGTCTCCCCAAAATCCTGCCTGTCAGTTGAGCGCAAAACACGGGTTGAGAGCAACGGCATTCTGGGGGCCGCAGGGCGAGCAGCGCCGCTTCGCGCGGGTATCACACCTCTCTGGATACTTTGATCGTGTCCAGAATGGCAGACAGGGTGTCTTCGGGAACAGAAACGATTGTCGCGGCGCAGCACAATTCGCGCGTGGCATACACGTTGAACTTGACGGTATTCTCGACGACTTGCTGATACATGCGCGCCACACCGAACTGCACGTCGCGCTCGGTGAGTATCACGTGATTGACCGAGGCAGGCATCTGTTTGTGAACATGGGCGAGGTTGGGAGCAAGCTGCGTGAGTTGCTGATAATCCGCCTCGAAGCTCCGCACGTCGCGTAGATCGGTCACGATGTTGAAATCGGGTGCATATCCGGGCTGGTCGCCCATGCTTTTCCACGCCGCGAGGCAATCGTCGGTTCTGTAGTCCGCCCCGATTCTATACACGATGCAGCGTTGTTCGGGGACTATGCGGAGTTGAAAAGCCATGGAAAAGGGACCGTTTGGTTGATCGTTAAGCTAGAAAAGCGCATTGGTGAAGACGGGCCGCGTTGCGCGTACCGGACATGTCTAGCACCTATTAGTGATACTTTATAGCGCTGTTGCAGGTCAGCCCGTCAGTCAGCATCACAAGCGCCTCGTGCCGCCCCTGCGCTCCGATTTTTCCGACTGGCACTGAGACACCGCTTTTTTGAACGCCGTCATGCTACGCTCCGGCTGGCCGGCAAGTCTCAGCGCTTCGGCTTCGTCACGGGTGACCACAATACTGATCTTCGACATCGGGTTCTGAATCTGTTCCAGGATGCGGGCGAGTCCGAAGAAGACATCCGATCGGGCGTAAATCACGCTGCGCACCGGCGTTTGGAATGTGCGCAATGAACGGCGCAAGCCGAGGATGCTGGAGAGCATGCTGCGATATCCGGTTTCGACAGTTTCGAGGTCGCTGGTGTCGGTCAACATCTTGAATTCGGACGAAAATTCCGGCGAAGCGATGTAGCGCTCGAACACCTCGACACCTTGCCGTGTGTCAACGTTGCCATGAAACCGGAAAAACGCGAGGCGGCGGTCCGGATGGATCGACAGTGATATCGTCAAGAGGTGCCCGTCTCTTTCGAATACTTGATTCTACCGCCTTAGGGTTGCAGTTTGTTGACGCTTGGGCAAGGCGACTTGAGGGCAAACGGGCGCCAAGTACGGCGCCCGCCTGATTTTACAGATATGGTTCAGCTTTAACGCGTCAGTCCATCGCCTTGAAGTTGAATTCGCCACCTTCCTTGATGCCGGAGAACCAGCGCGCCGTGACCGTCTTGGTCTTGGTATAGAAGCGGAAGGCGTCGGGGCCGTATTGGTTCAAATCGCCGAATGCCGATTTCTTCCAGCCGCCGAAGGTGTGATAGGACAGCGGCACGGGGATCGGGAAGTTGATGCCGACCATGCCGACATTGACCCGATGGGCAAAATCGCGCGCGGTGTCGCCATCGGCGGTGTAGATCGCCGTGCCATTGCCATAGGGGTTGTCGATCACAAGGTTCAGCGCGTCCTCATAGGTCTCGGCGCGGACCTGGCTCAGCACCGGACCGAAGATCTCTTCGCGGTAGATCTCCATGTCCGGCGTGACGTTGTCAAAGAGCGACGGACCACAGAAGAAGCCGTTCTCATAGCCCTGCAGCTCGAAGCCGCGCCCGTCGATCAGAAGATCCGCGCCTTGCTCCACGCCGGAGGCGATGAGACCTTCGATCCGCGCCTTGGAAGCGGCGGTGATGACCGGGCCGTAGTCCATTTCCTGATCGGAGGTGTAGGGTCCGACGCGCAGTTTCTCGACGCGCGGAACCAGCGCCTCGATCAGCTTGTCGGCGGTGTCCTTGCCAACCGGCACGGCAACGGAGATCGCCATGCAGCGCTCGCCAGCAGCGCCGTATCCGGCCCCGACCAGCGCGTCGGCGGCCTTTTCGATGTCCGCATCTGGCATGATGATCATGTGGTTCTTGGCTCCGCCAAAACACTGCGCGCGCTTGCCGTTGTTGGCGGCACGGCCATAGATGTACTGGGCGATCGGGGTGGAGCCAACGAACCCGACGCCGGCGATGTCTTCGTTGTCGAGGATCGCATCGACCACGGACTTGTCGCCGTTGACCACCTGCAGCACGCCATCGGGCAGCCCGGCCTCTTGCAGCAGTTCGGCGAGACGCAGCGCGGTGGAGGGCACACGCTCGGAGGGTTTGAGGATCATGGCGTTGCCGCAGGACAGCGCCGGGGCCATTTTCCACAGCGGGATCATCGCCGGGAAGTTGAAGGGTGTGATGCCCGCAACCACGCCGAGCGGCTGGCGCATGGAATAGAGATCGATCCCGGGGCCGCCATCGTCGGTGAATTCGCCTTTGAGCAGGCTCGGCGCACCCATGCAGACCTCAACAACCTCAAGGCCGCGCTGCACGTCGCCACGCGCGTCGGGCAGTGTCTTGCCATGCTCACGCGACACCAATTCTGCCAGCTCGTCCATATGCTCGTTGATAAGGGCACCGAACTTCATCATCACGCGGGCGCGGCGTTGCGGGTTGGTCGCACCCCATGCCTTTTGCGCTTCGACGGCCTTTGCGACGGCGTCGTTCAGCTCATCGACGCTCGACAGCGGCGTCTGTGCCTGCACTTCGCCGGTGGCGGGGTTGTAGACATCCGAAAAACGGCCCGACGTGCTCTTGACGTGGGCGCCATTGATCCAGTTGGTCAGTTCGGTCATGGAATCCTCCTTAATTCGTTGAGGCCGAGACTATTCTTGCAAAAATGCCGAATAAAGCCAAAAATTGGCAAAAGGGTTTTGCAAAAATGCAAGGAAAGGCGATGTCGGAGAGTTGGGATGATCTGCGGATTTTTCTGGCGGTGGCGCGGGGCGAGAGCCTGTCTGCCGCCGGACGGGTGCTGCGTATGGATCCGGCGACGGTGGGGCGGCGGATTGCGCGGCTGGAGCAGGGATTGGGCGCAGCGCTTTTCGTCAAGAGCCAGCAGGGCTATGCGCTGAGCGAGCCGGGCGAGCGGATGCTGCGCCATGCGGAGGCAGCCGAGCAGGCTCTGTCGCTGGCGATGGAAGCGGTGCGCGGCGGGGCCGAGGGGTTGAGCGGCCAGGTGCGGATCGGTGCGCCCGACGGCTGCGCCAATTTTCTGCTGCCACAGGTCTGCGCCGCCATCGCCGATGAGAACCCGGATCTCGAAGTTCAGATTGTGGCCTTGCCGAGGGTGGTGAACCTGTCACGGCGCGAGGCGGATATGGCGATCGCAGTGAGCGCGCCCACGGCCGGGCGGCTCATGGTGCAGAAGATTACCGATTACCGTCTGCATTTTGCCGCATCGGAGGACTATCTTGCGAGAAACGCCCCAATTCGTGCGGTAAATGACCTGAACGGTCATCGCATCGCTGGCTACATCCCGGATATGATCTTTGACAAGGAACTCGATTACCTCGGCGAGCTTGGGCTCACGCGGGTGCCCCTGGCCTCGAATTCGGTTTCGGTACAATTCAATTGGGTCCGGCAGGGGGCGGGGCTCGGGATCGTGCATGATTTCGCTTTGCCGACCGCGCCGGGCCTGCGCCGGGTTCTGACCGATGTGGTCAGCTTGAAACGTAGTTTTTACCTGGTGCGGCATACGGATGATCGCAGGCACGAACGGATGAATCGTTTTGCAAAGGCGCTTGTCGACGGGATGCGCGTGGAATTGGCGCGTCTGGAGGCCTTTTGCCAAAACGTCTGACTTGACAGAATGCCGCACCCTGAAGGACGCTTGACGCCAGGCAGCACAAAAGGAGACGACCGATGCAAGTCCAGAACATTCTCAAGAGTAAAGGCTCGGAGGGCGTGGTCACGGTCAAACCCGGAACCCTCATCGAAGACGCCGCGAAGATGCTGGCCGAAAAGCGGATCGGAACGGTGGTGGTGTCGGACACCGGCAAGGACGCCATCGGCATTCTGTCCGAGCGCGATATCGTGCGTGTGTTGGCCGCCCATGGTGCGTCATGCATGACGGAAACCGTTGACAGCTACATGACGCGCAAGCTGGTGACCTGCACCCGTGCCGACAGTGCCGATGCGGTGCTGAGCAAGATGACCGAGGGGCGATTTCGCCATATGCCCGTGGTCGAGGACGGCGTGATGATCGGGTTGATCACCATCGGAGACGTGGTCAAGGCGCGGCTGTCCGAGCTTGCGATGGAGAAAAGCGCGCTTGAAGGTATGATCATGGGTCACTGACCGTCAGGAAAAATTCCGGGTTGCATTCCTTCGCGCAATATTGTTGCGTGCGCAGCATCGTGATGGAAAGGGATGCCCATGCGGATTGGCCTGTACCCCGGCACTTTTGACCCGATAACCCTCGGGCATGTAGACATTATCCGGCGTGCGGCGGCGCTTGTGGACCGGCTGGTGATTGGCGTTGCGATCAATCGCGACAAGGGGCCACTGTTCTCTCTCGAAGAGCGCGTGATGATGATCGAAGATGAATGTGCCGCATTGTCGGAGGAGACCGGCACGGAGATTGTTGCCCATCCGTTCGAAAATCTACTGATCGACTGTGCCCGCGATGTGGGGGCCCAGATCATCGTGCGCGGCCTGCGCGCGGTGGCGGATTTCGAGTATGAATATCAGATGGTTGGTATGAACCGGGTGCTCGACAGTTCGGTCGAGACCGTGTTCCTGATGGCCGAGGCGCGGCACCAGGCGATTGCATCGAAGCTTGTCAAGGAAATCGCGCGGCTCGATGGGGATGTGTCAAAATTCGTCACGGCGCCGGTGCATCAAAAGCTGCTCAGCAAGTTGGGCAAAGCCTGAGGGTGAGCGCCGTCCGGGATCCGTTGGATCGCGATCGGCGCTCGGTCTTGAGGGAGGCGGGCAAAGCCCGTTTGGAAGGGCGCACGTCTCAGCCGTAGACCGCTTCGTGGGCGATGCGGTGCGCGTCACCGGGATAGATGCCCAGATCGAAGGCCACGTCTTTGGGCATGTCGCGCAGTTCGCGGACGGTGCGGTTGTATTTTGCGCGCTTTTCCATGCGGATGCGTACGCTGTCAAAGAAACTGTTCATTGGTTTTCTCCTGTATCCAGTCGTTTCTGTTACCGCCAACATAGGCTTCGCTGCAGTGCAGAACAATTGTCGGATTGGTCTTCCCGCGTTGCAGGAATTGCATATGAAACCGGGGCAGGGTTAACGCGGGTTTTGCGCAAACCCCTTGCCTGTATGGCTGCTAACGATTTTTTTACCGAGGCTGGGTTAACCTTGTCAGGTCTGGAGGCTGTTCGAGACCCGTCATTTCGCCGCGGCATGGCCTCGCAAGGATGGAGAGCCAAATGCGTATTGGATATGCATCGGCGCTTCCCTTGACCAGCACGCCGGGCCGGGGGGCGGCTTTGGTGCAGGAAGTGTCTATAGCGAAATCAGGGGCGGCGCAGGCCAGCTCGCCACCGCCCGTACCGGTCGCAACGCATTTTCTGCCGCCGGGTGCCTTGCAGCAGAGGACCCCCGCAACAACGCAGGCGGCCATGGCGTACAAGGCGGCGAAAGGGGCCGTCTCCGCCACCCAGAGCAAGGCGGACCGGTGATCGCAGCCCTCAGCCCTCAGCCCGCGTTGCAGGTGAACTGGATGGTGATTTTCTGAAGGCGGACGGTTCTGCGGGTGGTCATGGTGCCGGTTTGGATCGTGTCGGTGGCAAAGCGTATCCCGCCGCGCTTTAAGTCGGTGAGTGTGAAGCCGGAGGCGCAGGTCTTTCGTGCAACCGGTTCGCAGGCATAATACGGCGTAATGATCTTGCCAGCATTTGGTCCGATGTGGGCGCGGCGTCCGACAACGCCGGGCGTGACTTCGCAACTTGTCTCGTAAAGCGGTTTGCCGTCCTTCGTGCCAATGGCATCGGCGGGCCGGGCAAGCGCTTGGTAAAGGCAGCCTGACAGGGCCAGCGGGGCAAGAAGGAAAAAGCTGGGTTTCATCGTTATGATCCTCAAAAAGATGCAAAAAACCCCGGCCCGCGACCGGACCGGGGTGCGATTGACTCGCGATTTGCGTTTTCTCAGATCAACTTGCCCATGGCAACGGCGGTATCGGACATCCGGTTGGAGAAGCCCCATTCGTTGTCATACCACGTCAGGATGCGCACCATGGTGCCTTCCATGACCTTCGTCTGGTCCGTGTGGAAGATCGAGGAATGCGGATCGTGGTTGAAGTCCGTGCTCACCAGTTTTTTGTCGGTGTACCCGAGGATACCCTTGAGCGGGCCATCGGCGGCGGCGCGGATGGCGGCGTTGATTTCTTCGACAGTGGTCTCGCGGGCCGCTTCGAAGGTCAGGTCCACGACCGAAACATTCGGCGTGGGCACCCGGATGGCAACCCCGTCCAGCTTGCCGTTCAACTCGGGCAGCACGAGGCCGACGGCCTTGGCCGCGCCGGTGGAGGTCGGGATCATCGACAGCGCAGCGGCGCGGGCGCGGTAGAGATCCTTGTGCATGGTGTCCAGCGTCGGCTGATCGCCGGTATAGCTGTGGATCGTGGTCATGAAACCTTTGACGATGCCAACCGTGTCGTTGAGCACCTTGGCAACCGGTGACAGGCAATTGGTGGTGCAGGAGGCGTTCGACACGATGATATCGTCCTTGGTCAGAACGTCATCGTTGACGCCGTAGACGATCGTCTTGTCCGCGTTGGTACCCGGCGCGGAGATCAGCACGCGGCTGGAGCCATTGTCCAGATGGGCCTGGCAGGCCTCTTTCGACGTGAAGATACCGGTGCATTCCATCACCACGTCGACATCGCTCCAGGGCAGGTCGGCGGGATTGCGAATGGCGGTCACCTTGATCTTGCCCCGGCCAACGTCGATCCAGTCGTCGCCGGATGTCACCTCGACCGGGAAACGGCCGTGCACGCTGTCATACTGGAGCAGGTGGGCGTTG
Organism: Pacificoceanicola niger; assembly: GCF_048553275.1. Taxonomy (NCBI): domain Bacteria; kingdom Pseudomonadati; phylum Pseudomonadota; class Alphaproteobacteria; order Rhodobacterales; family Roseobacteraceae; genus Pacificoceanicola; species Pacificoceanicola niger. The sequence continues at coordinate 49,582 of NZ_JBLZMW010000021.1, read as the reverse complement.
GTTTCGACGGGACCAAGATCGTTGATCGCAACAACGTCGATATCGGTACGGCCGGATTCGATGATCGCGCGCAGGATGTTGCGGCCGATGCGGCCAAATCCGTTGATGGCTACCTTGACTGACATGGAACTCTCCCTTTGTGCCAAGAGGTGTGTGCGGCTGTTAACGCTAACAATCAAAGCCAGCCAAGAAAGTCAACGCCAGAGCGCCGCAAGATGTCGGTTTTTCGGAGCTTAGCCCGTCCTGTGTAACAGGAAAGGCCGTATCGAAACCCTCAGTGCCCGATCAGCGCCAGAATGCGAGCCATTCGATCAGATCGAGCATTTTCTTGGCGAGAAAGACCAAATGCTTGGTATCATAAAACGCGTAATCGACAGCGAATGCGACGATGATCAGAAGTCCCAGAATGATGGCAAGCCGGTGGGTCATGGCGGGCTCCGAGGTTTTGGCTGTCATGCCAGACCCATGGGCCGCTGTCACGCCGAAGTTGCTGATTTCAGGCCGCTTGTGCCCCGCCCGCGCGCATCAGCATCCCGAACAGATCGCGCGGATCGTCCGGATCGGCCAGCAGGTCCAGCGGCAGGCTCAGTCCGGTTTCCAAAGCCTTTTCGTGCACGTAACGCAGGGCGCTGAAATCCTCGATGGCAAAGCCGACGCTGTCGAAGAGGGTGATCTGCTGCGCGTCCCGGCGGCCCTTTCTCAAACCTGTAAAGACTTGCCAGAGTTCGGTGACCGGATGGTCCTGAGGCATTTGTTGAATCTCGCCCTCGATGCGGGTCTGTTCGGGGTATTCGACGTAAACATCGGCACGGTCGAGAATGTCCGGCGCCAGTTCCGTCTTGCCCGGACAGTCGCCGCCAATGGCGTTGATGTGCACGCCCGGGCCGACCATGTTTCCTGTCAGGATCGTCGCGCTTTTCTTGTCCGCTGTGCAGGTGGTAATGATCTGTGCCCCTTCGATGGCCGCTTCGGCGCTGTCGCAACGCACGATGGTCAGGCCACGACCCGCGAGGTTGGCCGCGCATTTCGCAGTGGCCTGTGGGTCCTTATCATAGAGCCGCACGGTGTCGATGCCGATCAGGGACGCCATCGCCAGACATTGGAATTCCGATTGCGCACCATTGCCGATCATCGCCATGGTTCTTGCGTTTTCTGGCGCAAGGTATTTCGCCGCCAGCGCCGACATTGCCGCAGTGCGCAGCGCGGTGAGAAGGGTCATCTCCGACAGCAGCAGCGGATACCCTGTGTGCATGTCCGCCAGCAGGCCAAAGGCCGTGACCGTCTGCAGGCCCTCGCGCGTGTTCTTGGGATGACCGTTCACATATTTGAAGGCGTAATGCGTCTCATCCGCCGTGGGCATCAGTTCGATCACCCCCACATCGCTGTGCGCGGCGACGCGCGGTGTCTTGTCAAACTGCTCCCAACGGCGAAAATCTTCTTCGATCGCCCCGGCAATCCCGCAGAGCATCCGGGGTAGGCCGATCCGGTGGATCAACTGCATCATGTGATCGACGGACACAAAGGGAACGAGGGCTTTTTCGGACGGTTGCATGAGAGATTCCTGGAATTCGAGGACGATTTTCGGGTGTTCGGGCATGATCCCGGATGCCCGCAGCATCGGGGAAAGGGGATTTCAGAGACCTCTTGGCGTGGGGCGATCAAACACTTTGCGGCCAAGCGCCGAGGCACACAGATCCACCATCACCTGCGCGGTGCGACCCCGCTCATCAAGCATCGGGTTGAGCTCCACGAGATCCATCGAGGACATCAGGCCGCTGTCGTGGATCATTTCCATGACCAGATGCGCTTCACGCACCGTAGCGCCACCCGGGACCGTTGTGCCAACCGCAGGCGCGGCAGCAGGGTCGAGAAAATCCACATCAAGCGAGACATGCAGCAGGCCATTCGCCTCCGCGACCTTCTGCAAGAAGGGTTTCAGCAGCGCCGTCACACCCTGCTCGTCAATCGCCCGCATGTCGAACCGGTGGATGCTGGACGCCTCCAGCGCGGCGCGTTCCGCGCCATCGACCGAGCGCAACCCGAGAATGCAGAGGTTTTCTTCGGGGATCGGATGCGGCACGGCAGGGAAGCCGTCAAAGCCGGGACGCCCCGTCACATAGGCCAGCGGCGTGCCATGGAGATTGCCGGAGTCTGTGGTCTTCGGGGTGTGAAAATCGGAATGCGCATCGAGCCAGAGCACGAATTGCGGACGATTTTGCGCGGCGGCGTGGGCAGCAACGCCATGCACCGTGCCGAGGCTGAGGGCGTGATCACCGCCCATAAAGACCGGCAAGCCGCGCGCCATCGCTTTGGTCGCGGCCGCGCTGAGAGCGGCGGTCCAGCCTATGGTCGCCGGAAGTTCATGAAGATGGGCGTGCTCGGCCAGGTCAACCGCGTCCGGCTGTACATTGCCCAGGTCCACGACGCGATGCCCAAGGTCGGACAGTGCATCGGGAAGGCGGGCGATGCGATAGGCATCAGGCCCCATGAGGCAGCCCTTGCGGGTTTTGCCACTGTCGACTGGCGCGCCGATCAATAGAATATCCTTTGTCATCATACGTGTCCTGTTTCGCCTGCGTTGTTCCGAGTGTCTGTTCAAAACGCGAAGGGGTTAAGGCTTCATTTTGTGCGAATTGACGTTATATTAACCAAAACGGAGCGATAAATGGCCGAACTGGACGATGTGGATCACCGGCTGATCGCGGCACTGCGGTTCGATGCCCGCGCGGCGCTCTCGGATCTGGCGCTGCAATTGGGGCTGTCGCGAACCACGGTGCGCAGCCGTATCGAGCGACTGCGCGCCGCCGGAGTCATCCTTGGATTCTCGGTTGTACTCAAAGATGATGTGAGCGCGGATGCGGTTCGGGCGCTGATGATGATCGGCATCGAAGGGCGCGGAGCAGACCGGATCAAGCGGCAGATTTTGGGCCTTCCGGAGGCACGCGCGGTCCATTCGACCAATGGCCGATGGGATGTGATTGTGGAGCTTGGGGCGCGGGATCTCGAAACGCTGGACCGTGTGCTGGACCGGATCAGGCGGCTGGACGGGGTGGCCACCTCTGAGACCTCCCTGCTATTGTCGACGCGGCATCCCGGACGATGACGGCGCCGGTTTTTATCGGATCGCGCATTTATCGCGGGTCCAGTTATGGGCGGCTGCACCCCTTGTCGGTCGAGCGGGTGCCGGCTGTTACTGACCTCTGCCGAGCGCTTGGGTGGCTCCCGGAGGGCCAATTTCGCACATCCCCACGTGCGAAACCGGCAGCATTGACCGCTTTTCATACCGAAAACTACGTCAACGCTCTGATCACGGCAGAAGAGGCCGGACTTGTCAGTGACGCGGTGCGGGCGCGTCATGGTCTCGGGACCCTGTCGAACCCGGTTTTTCCGGAGATGTTTCGCCGTCCAGCGACAGCGGCAGGGGGCGGGTTGCTCGCGGCGGAACTCGTCGCGCGGGGCGGGGTGGTTTACAATCCTGGCGGCGGTACGCACCACGGGTTTGCCGATCGTGCAGCAGGCTTTTGCTACCTCAATGAGCCGGTTTTGACGATCAAGCGACTTCTCGCCATGGGCCTTTCCCGCGTAGTCTATGTCGATATCGACGCGCATCATGGTGACGGGGTTGAGGCCGGATTTTCAGGCTCCGAACAGGTCCGGATGATTTCCGTGCATGAGGCCGGGCGATGGCCGTTTACTGGCCTGCTTGAAGATACGGCTGACGGCGCTGCATTCAACCTGCCGGTTCCGCGTGGCTTCAATGATGACGAATTTGCTTTTGTGATGACCGAATTGATCCTGCCTGCGGTCGCGGACTTCAAACCCGAGGCGATTTTCCTGCAATGTGGCGCGGATGCCCTTGCCGAAGATCCGCTCTCACGGTTGGCTCTGTCAAACCGGTGCCACCGCGCGGCAGTCGCAGCCTTGCGCGCGCTTGCGCCACGGTTGATCGTTTCGGGTGGCGGCGGTTACAACCCGTGGTCCGTGGCCCGGTGCTGGAGCGGGATTTGGGCCGAGATTTCCGGATTCGACGTGCCGGAACGTCTCCCGCAGCCAGCGCAAAGCGTGATGCGGGCGCTTGCCTGGCACCGGACCGGCAGGCCATCGGAAACACTGCTCACCACGCTTCTGGATGCGCCGCGAGGCGGGCCGATCCGGGATGACATTCGACACTCTGTGACGCAGCTGCGCCAACGGCTGTCGCTTCATGCATGATTTCGGAAACTTGGAGCGGGTAACGAGAATCGAACTCGTAACTAAAGCTTGGGAAGCTGCCGTGATACCTTTTCACCATACCCGCGCTCGCCGCTTTATCTAGCGATGGCACAGGGGCCGTGCAAGAGGCATTGCATCATGCTTGCGCAATTTTGCGCAGCCCGGATAGTTCACCCCGTCGGCATAGGGCTGCTCTCGCCCAAGACCGGGGTGTCCCGTCTGCCTTGCCATCACTCGGCCGCGCCCCGTGCGAGCGGGAGGGGTTAACCGCGTTTCCGGCGCCTGCGCCCGCCGCCGTCACCGCCGCTGCCGGTGTTGAAGCTCACGTTCGGAAGGGTGGTTATCTTGCCAAGCTCCGGGAAGGGATCGGTGGCGTGCGGGATGGCGTTGGCGTTGACGAAATGCTCCTGGAACTTCGGTTCGATTGCGGTCTCGACCTTGGTAATCTCGCGCACCACCCGTTCGATTTCACGCCGGGCTCCGACATTGCACAGCGCAATGCGCGCCCCGGTGCCGGCGGCATTGCCAGCGCTTGTGACCTTGTCCAACGGCACGTCCGGGATCATCCCAAGCACCATGGCATGCAGAGGTGAGATATGGGCTCCGAAGGCCCCGGCAAGGACAACCCGGTCGACCTTGTCTACGCCGCGCTCGTCCATCAGAAGGCGCGCCCCGGCGTAGAGCGCGGATTTGGCCAATTGGATGGCGCGAATGTCGCCCTGGGTCACGGTGATGCGCGGTCCGCCCTCGGCGCTGGCGTCATGGATCAGGTAGGCGTGGGTGCGGCCTTCCGGGATGCTGCGTGCCGTGCCTGTCTGTTCTGCGGAGCCGATCAGACCTTTGGAGTCCAGCAGCCCGGCGATGCGCATCTCGGCCACCGCCTCGATGATTCCGGAACCACAGATGCCGGTGATGCCCGACTGTGCGGTTTCGTCCCAAAATCCGTCCTCATCCGACCACTTTTCGCACCCGATGACTCGGAACCGCGGTTCCTTGGTCACGGGGTCGATGCGGATCGCCTCGATGGCGCCGGGCGCGGCGCGCTGTCCGGAGCTGATCTGCGCTCCTTCAAAAGCGGGGCCGGTGGGCGAAGAGCACGCAAGCACGCGGCTCTTGTCGCCGAGAAGGATTTCCGCGTTTGTGCCGACATCGACGATCAGCGCGAGGTCCTCGCTCTTGCCCGGCTCTTCCGATAGCGCCACGGCGGCGGCGTCCGCCCCCACGTGGCCCGCAATGCAAGGCAGCACATAAATCTGGGCGGAGGCAGGCAGGGCGGTCAGGTCCAGATCCGATGCCGAGAGAGAGAGAGACTTGGAGGTGGCCAGCGCGAAGGGCGCTTGACCAAGCTCCACCGGGTCGATGCCAAGCAGAAGGTGATGCATCACCGGATTGCAGACAAAGACGGTTTCGAGGATCAGCGATGGCGCAATGCCAGCGTCCCTGGCGATATCCAGGGTCAACGTGTCAAGGGCCTCGCGCACGGCGCGGGTCATCTCCTGATCCCCGCCGGGGTTCATCATCGCATAGGAGACGCGGCTCATCAGGTCTTCGCCAAAGCGGATCTGCGGATTCATGATGCCCGAGGATGCCGCGACCAGACCGGTTTCGAGGCTGGTCAGATGGGCCGCGATTGTGGTCGAGCCGAGGTCGATGGCAAGACCGTAGAGGCCGCCCTCGTGCAGGCCGGGCCAGGCGGCGGTGATGCGCGGGGCACTGTCGCCTGCCTTGTGGAGCGCGACGGTTATCTTCCACGCGCCCTTGCGCAGCACTGTCTGCAGGGTGCGCAGCACGGAAAACTCGGCGGTGATATCGGCGATATCCCATTGGGCCTTGAGCGCACGCGCCACGCGTTCGAGATCACCGGTCGGCTCGTGCATGTCCGGCTCATCGACCTCAATGTAGAAGAGCCGCGTGGCCGGATCCATTTCAATAACGCGCGCGCTTGCGGCTTTGCGCACCACCTGCCGGTGCACCTGGCTTTCGGGGGGAACGTCGATGACCACGTCGCCCTGAACGGTTGCCTGACAGCCCAGACGCCGACCCGCCTTCAGCCCGCGTTTGTCCTGATACCGCTGTTCGACGTTGTTCCATTCCGAAAGGGCGTCCAAAGCCACATGCACGCCATGTTTGGAAAAATCGCCGTATGCGGGGGTGATCTGGCATTTGGAGCAGATGCCGCGCCCGCCACAGACGGAGTCCAGATCGACGCCAAGCTGCCGCGCGGCGGTCAGGACAGGCGTGCCCACGGCAAAGCGTCCGCGCTTGCCGGAGGGGGTGAAAATGACGAGGGGGTCTTGGGTATTGGTCATGTCATCTCTCGTACGTTTGGCGCGACCATACGCCGGAACGCCGGAATGAAAAGCCACAGCGCGTCACATCCACGCCAAATCGCGCCATCGCGGTCAGAAATCCATCTTAACCATGCTTTATTTCCTGCGGAGCATACTGGCCATGATGCAGAAGGCAGGCGTGTGGCGATGAATGAGGCGCTGACAGTCATTTCGGAGAATTGGGGCGCCGTGCTGCGCGCGGCAGGGCTGCTCGTCTGTCTGCCAATTGCTTCTTGGGCCCTTTGGATCTCGCTGAGTCGCGTCTGGCGGTCCTGCGCGGATGCGGCGTTGGTGCGCAAGGGGCAGGCGGCCTTTGATCTGCCAAGCCGTGACATGCCGCCGGACAGCGAGGCGTCCGTGCACATCGACACGGTTCTCGACGAGGCGTGGCGGGCGGGGGACTGGGTGCGTGTGGGGCAACTCCTGCGCGAGATCGAGCGGGTACCTTTCGATGTGGGCTATGCGATCATGGGCCATGATTATGCTGCCGATCATCTGATCGAGGCCATTCTCGATGCGGGCGCGGCGTTGCCCGGAGCGCCGCAACGCGACGATTTCTCCGTCTTGTCCGCAAAAGTTGATCGATTCCGGCAGATCGCGCTCACCAATCCGCATGTGCCGATGTTGACCACGCTGCTTTGTCACGCGCTGACCCGTGCCGCATGGATCGCGCACGGGCAGGTCTATGGCCGGATGCCGACCCATGACGGTATGGCGCTTTTTCACAAATGGAGCGCCGAGGCCGAAGGGTTGATCAAAGACACAGGGCGCGATCCGGGACAATCGGCGCTGATGGCGCAGGCGTGGTATCACTGTGCGCTGGCGCTGGATGACGAATCGGCGTCGGCGCAACTGCGTCACCGTTGGAAATGCGTCGAGCGGGCCGATCCGCTGAATCTCGCTCTGTGGGAAGAGCACGCCCATCACATGCTGCCGGGCTGGTACGGCTCTTTGGCGGAGGTCGGCGCGGTTGCAGACCGTGCGGTCGACGCGACGAAGGCCGCGTATGGCAGCGCGATTTACGCCCGGATCATGCTCGCCGTCCGGCCTTGTCTCGGGCTGGCCGACGTGCCGGGTTACAGCGCCGCGCGGTTTGACCGGGCGATAGAGGACGACATTGCCCATGCGGGCGGGCAGCCGCAGGCCAACGCCTACGCCTTGTGGTTCTGGTCCAATGGTCCGCGCCGCGACACGGTGCGGATCTTTCGCGAACATCTGAGCGAGGTCTATCTCGACATGTGGCCCGCGGGCGAGGCGCGTGATGCGCTTCATGCGGCCTTTGCCAAGGCTTTCGGGGGCAAACCGTCGGGGCGGGGCAGGGCGCGCACTGCGGCAGGCCGGAAGGGTCATCCCGCCTGAGCTAGTCCTTGCCGAGCCAGCGCAGAATTTCGCCGCGATTGCCATCAAGATCCGGCGCAGGGCCGCGCGTGGTGGCATCCGGCGCGTCCGACATCTTGATCGGATTGCCAGCGGCCTTGTAGGCGGCGCGGCCGTTCTTGTCCAAGACGTCGACCACCATGTTCCTTGCGAGGATCTGCGGGTCCTTCATCACCTGATCGACGGTCTGGATCGGGCCGGTCGGAATGCCGGCGGCGGTCAGCCTGGCGATCCAGTGGGCACGGGTGTGTTCGAGGGTCACCGCTTCGATGAGCCGCTTGAGGAGACGGGCGTTGTTGCAGCGCTCGGCGTTGGAGGCAAAGCGTTCATCCCCGATGAGCGGCAGGTTGAGCGCAACGCAGAGCTTTTCGAAGAGCTTGTCGTTCCCGGCGGCGATGACAAAAAGCCCGTCGGACGCGTGGAAGGTCTCAAATGGCGTGATCGAGGGGTGGCGCGCGCCGGAGGGCACCGGCGGTTTGCCGGTGACGGATGTGATCGCCACCGCATGTTCAAGAATGGCCAATTGGCTGTCCAGCATGGAGACGTCGATCTTGCGCCCCTTTCCGGTCTTTTCACGGTCATAGAGCGCCGCCAGAATGCCCTCGGTCAGGAACATGCCCGCCACGATATCGCCGATGGAGGCACCGACGCGGACTGGATCGCGGTCCTTTTCGCCGGTGATGCTCATCACGCCGCCGCGCGCCTGAACAACCATGTCATAGGCCGGGCGTTTGCTGTCCGGCCCGGTGTGGCCAAACCCTGAGACCGCGCCATAGATCAGCCGTGGAAACCGGGAATGCAGGTCCTCCCAGCCATAGCCCATGCGCTCCATCACGCCAGGACGGAAGTTTTCCAGGATCACGTCGGCACGTGCCAGAAGCCCCTCGAAGATCTCCTTGTCCGCGTCATTCTTGAGGTTTAGCGCGATGCTCTTCTTGCCGTGATTGATGGCGGCGAAATAGGCGCTCTTGCCATCCTTGAACGGCGGAAAAGCGCGCGTGTCGTCGCCGCCATCGGGGCGCTCGACCTTGATCACGCGGGCCCCCATGTCCGACAGGGTCATGGAACAATAAGGCCCGGCGAGAACATGGGTCAGATCGAGAATGGTGAGGCCTGAAAGGGGCAGGGCCATGGCGGTGATTCCTGTCGGTCGTTTTCGTCTGCTCCGTGACACAAGACCGTGACGCGCGAGTGACGACAAGGTCGCAATAGGGCTTCGGCGACAAATCGCGGATCTGTGGCCCATCGCACCGACATCAGGCCTGGCGCGCGTGGAAGATAAACCCAAGCAGGTTCATGAGCAGTTGCGCGGCGAGAATGCTGGTTGATCCGGTCGGATCATAGTCCGGTGCCACTTCCACCAGATCAAGACCGACGATCTCGTGATTTGCGCTCACCGCCTGAAGCAGTTCGAGAATTTCGTAATACAAGAATCCACCGTGGCTCGGCGTGCCGGTCCCCGGCGCGATCGAGGGGCAGAAGGCGTCGATGTCGATGGTGATATAGACCGGCGCGCCCTCGGGCAGGCGCTGCGCGGTGCCATGGCTCCCGAGTTTTCGCGCCTGCCGCACCGACAGGATGTCCGAGCCCATTTCCCGTGCGGCATCGTAGCCGTCCTTTGCGGTACTCGACACATTCCGGATGCCGACCTGGGTCAGGCCGCTGACCCAGGGCTTTTCGGCCGCCCGCCGCATCGGATTGCCATGGCCGCGCGTGACGCCGTGGCGCTCGTCGACGAAATCGAGATGCGCGTCGATCTGCAGAACATGGAAGGGTCCGCGCCCTTCGAAGGCCTCGATGCACGGGATGTTGATCGAATGGTCCCCGCCGATCACGACGGGCAGCGCACCCGCCTTGAGCGCCGCCTCGACCCCGGAGCGAATGTTGGCATGGCTTTGCACGGTGTCGGTATGCACGATATCCGCGTCACCCATGTCGACGATGCGGACCTCCGGCCCAAGGTAGATCACATCGTCTTCATGGTCGTAAGCGCCCGCGTGACCAAAGGAAAACAGCGTCGAGGCCTCACGCACCCCGCGCGGCCCGAACCGCGCCCCGGCCCGCCACTGCGTCCCTGCGTCAAAAGGCGCGCCGAGGATCGCGACATCAGCCTCCAGCGCGGTCCAGTCCGGCTGATAGGGGTTCTTTCCGAAGGTGCAGATCCCGGTAAAGGGCAGGTCGAGCCGCCCGCGGTCGTAGCCATGTGTCATGAAACGCTCCTTTTTTTCGCTTACACCGTGCGGCGCAACGTGGCGCGGGGCAAGCCTGTCCTTGCCCGGCGAGGCGGGTTTTCGGGCGGAATCATGGCTTGGCTGCTTGATGAGGCATGCGCCCGAAAGCCCCTTTCCCCCCGGAAAGATCCATGCGATAGGGACGTGCCAACCGATCCCCTCCAAAGGAGCCGACCCATGGAGATTCGCGAGGCCCTGACCTTCGATGATGTTCTGCTCGTTCCCGGTGCGTCCGAGGTGCTGCCAAGCACCGCTGACACGCGCACCAAGGTAACGAAATCCATTGACCTCAACATTCCGCTTTTGTCCTCTGCGATGGACACGGTGACGGAATCCCGCATGGCCATCACCATGGCCCAAGCAGGCGGCATGGGGGTGATTCACAAGAACCTCACCGCAGACGAGCAGGCCCGTCAGGTGCGCCGGGTCAAGCGCTTCGAGAGCGGAATTGTTTATAATCCTGTGACACTTACCCCGGATCAGACCCTGGCGGATGCCAAGGCTCTGACCGAGCGGTACGGCTTTACCGGCTTTCCGGTCATCGACAAGGATCACAAGGTTGTCGGCATCGTCACCAACCGCGACATGCGGTTTGCCGAACACGACAGCACGCCGGTCAAGGCGATGATGACGCATGAACGGCTGGCGATCCTGCACGAACCGGCGGATCGTCCGCAGGCGATCAACATGATGAAGGAACGGCGGATCGAGAAGCTGCTGGTCACCGATGCCAGCGGCAGGCTGACCGGTCTTCTGACGTTGAAAGACACCGAACAGGCTGTGGTGAATCCCACTGCCTGTAAGGATGAGCTGGGCCGGCTGCGCGTGGCCGCGGCGAGTTCCGTCGGCGACAGCGGCTTTGCCCGGACGGAGCAGCTCGTTGATTCCGGAGTGGATATTGTCGTGATCGACACGGCGCACGGGCATTCGCGCGGCGTGATCGAAGCGGTCCGGCGGGCCAAGACGCTCTCCAACGGGGTGCAGATTATCGCGGGCAACGTGGCCACGGCAGAGGCGACGCGGGCTTTGATCGATGCGGGCGCGGATGCGATCAAGGTCGGGATCGGACCGGGCTCGATCTGCACGACGCGCATGGTCGCAGGGGTTGGCGTGCCCCAGCTGACGGCGGTCATGGACTGCGCAGCGGCGGCGGGCGATGTGCCGGTGATCGCTGATGGCGGCATCAAGTTCTCCGGCGATTTTGCCAAGGCGATCGCCGCCGGGGCCTCCTGTGCCATGGTCGGGTCCATGATTGCCGGGACCGATGAATCCCCCGGTGAAGTCATTTTGTATCAAGGCCGCAGCTTCAAGTCCTATCGCGGCATGGGGTCGCTCGGCGCGATGGCGCGGGGCTCGGCGGACCGCTATTTCCAGAAGGACGCGGCCTCGGACAAGCTGGTGCCGGAGGGGATCGAAGGGCAGGTGCCGTACAAGGGCAGCGCCGGTGCGGTGATCCACCAGCTGGTCGGGGGTCTGCGGGCCGCGATGGGCTACACGGGCTGTGCCACGGTTGCCGAAATGCGCAGCAATTGCCAGTTCGTGAAGATCACCGGCGCGGGCCTCAAGGAAAGCCACGTGCACGACGTGCAAATCACCCGCGAAAGCCCGAACTACCGGATCGGGTAAGCCAATAATATATGGGGTTCAGCGGATGAACGCTGAACCCGGTCTTAGCAAAATGTCTGAGCGTATCGGAAACCATCGCCCACTTCAGATGCAAATCAGGCCGCACTCGAACAGGCCGGATGAACAAGGTCATGCCTCATCAGTGCAAGGTTTCTGTGGGTCGATAGACCGGCACGTGAGCGTTCATAACCAGAACAGAACGGTTGCGGCGAGCGCGCTTGCCGAGAGGGCGATAATCGGCCAGCAATCATTTCCGCGAAATGCCCTGCCTGGCGGCCGATGCACTGCCTAAAGCTGCTGGTCCAGTGGTGCATGGCGTGGAACGTTGACCGCCAAATCGGTGAACCCCAGATCCGTATCGCTGGTCAGGACGGCGACAATGCGCTCGGTATACCCGTCATGGAAGCTGCGGGATAAGTCCATCAGGGAAAGCGGAACCCCGGCCCTCAAACCTGTTGGGCAGGATGTATAACCGCCCCTTGCGCAAACGGTGTTTTCCGAGCTGATCTTGGCGCGTCATCGGCGGCTGACATGGGTCCGGATCCAAGCGGCGGACCTTAATGTGCCGCGACCCCCTATGGTGTTCGAAGGTCGGGGCCAGAGCAATGCCGCCTGTTCAAGGGCACTCTTTTGCACGCTTTTTCGCCCGATCCGGCCTCACGATAATTGCGTCAAACGGCGTTTCGCTCTGGCGTCCTCGCAGCCAAAGACCCGCAGGCACCGCCCCAAGCCATCAAAGCCCCCGGACGACCCGCGCCATCTTGTTCGCCAGCGCCACCCGCACCGGCGTCGCGGGCTTGCGCGACACCGTATCGCCCGGCCAGGTGCCGGGCTGCCCCGAGGCGTGGACATGCTGTTTTGTGATGACGCTACCGGCGCCAATGATCAGCAATTGCCCCAAGGCTGGGTGCTACGGCGGCGGGGATGGCGAATGGAGGTCTCTTGCGAACCTGTTCTATCTTGATGGTGAACTGTCGGCGGGCGCGGAATGCCCGCCTCGGGAAAGGGTTTGCCGCTCGGCGCGTTCGAGCCGTTCGATGATGCTTTCCAGGCTCGCGCCCTCGGCGTGGGCCCGTCGCCAGATGTGAAGGCACGAGGCGGGCGACCAGGGCAGAACGGCCTGGGACAGCCAGGCGCGCAGGGGCGCAGGCAGCCTGTCATAGGCGCGCATCGGGTCTTCGGAGCGGCGGCGGCGGCGCAACCGGGTCGCACCAATGTTGGAAGTGCGGGACATCAGCACGCTCCGGTGTCGTCGGCGCGGTCGATCATGAGGATCGGACGTTTTCCTCCCGTTTCGCATGGAGGCGGGCGGTGGACGATCGCGGCAGGTTTCCGGCCCGACAACGGCGCGCCGCGAAACACGCCGACAACGACGTGCTTCATGCAGGGAATGGCGTGCGGCTCGCCGGTCGGTCCGTATTCGGTGCCTGAACCGCGTAGAATGCAGAGCAGCCGGCCGGGCAGGGCGTTGATATGCCGTGCCGGAGACGGCGGCCCCACGGTGACGGGGAGGCAAGGCTTCCGTAGAGGCGATTCAACGACTCGTGTCGCACGGGCCGCGAGCGCCGCAACATCGGCGACCGGAAGCGCGGCGCTTTGGCCCGTGACCGTCTCGTCGCAGGCCTCGCGGATCGCGCCGGCCACAGTCCTGTGGCCGGGTCTGCGACGAAGCCGGGGCAGATCGTGTGCAGGCAGGGCCGCACGTCCCTTGGCATGGTCTTCGCGCAACGACCGTACCCCCATGGCGAGCGAGACGCCTGCCACCCGAAGCGGCTGGAGCACATGCGGATCGATCGGAAAGGTGGGTCCGGGAGGGGCCATTGTCATGCCGCCTCCGCGCGCCGCCACACCGGGAACGGGTCCGGCAGATCAGGCAGCGAACCCGCCCCCGCCGCGAGGTGCTCGGGCAGCAGGCATGCATCGAGCTGCGCCTTGATTTTCGGCCAATCGATCCGCGCGCCGATGAAGACGATCTCCTGCCGCCTGTCGCCCCAAGGCTCGGACCAATGGGCTTGCATGTATTCGCGGGCGTTGTCGTGGTCGGGCCAGTGGTCGCGGGGCACCGCCGCCCACCATGTCCCAAGCGGCTTCACCGAGGAAAGCGCACCGGCAAGAGAGAATTCGGCCACCCAATCGGGCCGCGTGGCAATCCAGAAATGTCCCTTGGCGCGGATCACGCCCGGCAGATCGCCATTCAGAACTTCGATGATACGTGCCGGCTCGAACGGGCGGCGGGCGCGGTATACATGGCTCGTCACGCCATATTCCTCGGTCTCGGGAACATGGTCGGCAAAGCCGTAAAGCTCCTTGGCCCACATCGGGTGTTCATGCGCCTTTTCGAAATCGAACAGCCCGGTGTCGAGGATGGCATCGGCGGGGACATCGGAATGGGTGGTCTCGATGATCCGGGCATCCGCGTTCAGGCTGCGGATAATCTTGCGCGCGGCGTCCAATTGTTGCGGTTGGGCATCTGCCACCTTGTTAAGGATCACGACGTCAGCAAATTCGATTTGTTCCACCAGCAGGTTGACCAGCGTGCGCTCATCCGCTTCGCCAAGCGTCTCGCCCCGGTCGCGCAAGAAATCGTGGCTGGAAAAGTCGTTCAGCAGGTTCACCGCATCGACGACCGTGACCATCGTGTCGAGCCGCGCGACATCCGACAGGCTTTCGCCGTTGGCGTCACGGAAATCGAAGGTCGCGGCGACGGGCAGCGGTTCAGAGATGCCGGTGGATTCGATCAGCAGGTAGTCAAAACGCCGCTCGGCGGCGAGGCGGCGCACCTCGGTCAACAAGTCGTCGCGCAGGGTGCAGCAGATGCAGCCATTCGACATCTCGACCAGCGTCTCGTCGGTGCGCGACAACTCGGTATCGGCGCGCACGAGGTCGGCGTCGATGTTGACCTCGGACATGTCATTGACGATCACCGCGACCTGGCGCCCATCGCGGTTGTTCAGCACGCGGTTAAGCAGCGTCGTCTTGCCCGCGCCGAGAAAGCCGGAAAGGACGGTTACGGGAAGGCGTGTGTCGGTCATAGTATGGTTTCCTTCTGTTTGGATTGATGGTTGTAGGTGTTCGGCTGACTGGTGCGGAGCAGGCCGAGGCTGCGCAGGACTCCGGATCGGGGGATGTCATGGGCGATGACCACAATCCGCGCGCAGTGATTGCCGCCGGTCCAGTGGGTCAGGGCCACGGGACCGGCGAAAATTTGGAAGACACCGTGGAAGATGGAGGGCCTGTCCATATCGGTCAGGAAGACGCCCCCTCTATCCGCAGAATGCCGGGGCATTGGAGGGCGATCGGGGTGCCGGTTATCGAGCATCGCGACGGGGATTGGTTCGTCCAGCACCATGGGTGCAGATCCGATGCGCGCGCGGTGCTCGCCATTGATCGGCATCGTAGCTTCGTCGCTCCCGTCCCCGTGCAAAGCGTGAGCTTGGTCGGAGGCACTCGTGCCGGGAACAAGGACGATCAATGACTGCCCCTTGGTCTCGCAACCGTGGCAGTCGGGGCTGTTGAGACCTGTCCGCCCCCATTCCGCGGACAGCCCCGGATTATCGGGAAGACTATCCCGGACGCCAAGGGCAAGGACTATGCGCAAGGTCGGCATCGGCGCCGAGATTTCGGGGATGCGCGTGAAATCCACGATCGGACCCCGTAGGCCGCCGCCTGGTCCATCCTGGAGACGGATGATCGGAGAGACGGAGCGATCGGCGCAGAACCCTTCCGGAATCTCGGTCGGCGCAGCGCTGTCCCAGCCCGGCACCCAATGGGCTGCAAATGAGGGTCGGTTGCACGGTCGTCCATCGTCGATCACCAAGGCCGACCGGCGGGCGCGGCCGGGCTGCGTTGCGGCGGCGAGTCCCGGAAAGCGTCCTCCGATCATCGCGGGCATCCAGGATGTCATAGCGTCTCCGTTCCCGGGCGCTGCGCGCTCCGAGGTGTTTCATAGTCGCCGAGTAAGGGTCAGGTCAGGTGCAGGTCCGGAACAGGCCATGCAGCTCTGCCACGTGTCGCCGGGCATGGACGCCGGTCGCCGCCATAATCCAGGTAAACCGCGCCATAAACGGTCGATCTGCTGGCCCTTCCACCGTTTTGCAATCGTCACAGATGGCCAGAACCGGGACGCGATCAGCATGGTCGCACCGGCAGGAGCCGCACGCGTTCAGCGGCTCGCTCTGGTGGGTGGCCGCGCGACCCGTCAGCGCGGAGAATGCGCGATAGACGGTCGGCGGCGCCGGTCTGGCATCCTCACGCTTGATCGCCTCAGGAGCTTCGTAGGCCGCCATGCGGCGGCCTTGATCTCTCAGTAGCGTCTGAATGTTCTTCTGGCGCTCCACGCCTTGCTTCCTCATCGCGCACCTCGACCTCGAACCAAGTTTGTTACACTATTACATACGGTCGATATGTTATAATATAACGCATAATGCAAGTGGCTAAATCTCGTGACGAAGAAGTTTGCCGCCGAGCCAGGTGTTTTGTCGCAGCATGTGGTGATCTGTGACCACCACAAGGATGTACTTGGGACAGGTTCTCCACGGGAGCGCCAGACCCACGCGCACCGTCTGAACTCTCATAATGCGATCGAAAGCTTCGAACCCGGCGGTGAGCCGGGCGGTGGGCATAACGTCAAGACCATTGCCAAATGGCGTAAGCCCGACCGTGGCAGGACGACCGAGCCGGACCCACAGCTCGGCATTCAACGCGAGAGTGGCGGTGGCTGCGATCGCAGGTGAGAAAGCCATGGTCGAGCTGGTGCAGGGCTTTGGCGATCACCCGAACCAGATCAAGCAGCGGCGCGATCAGCGTCGTGTGGGCGCACCCTTGGTGTTCGGTGATGGTCCAAAGGCCGAGCCAGAGCCGGTGATCGCTGTGACGACCCTTGCATGCGATGATCGGGGCGCTGACCCTGGAAACCGTTTTTTGTCCGGTGCGCGCTGCAAGGCAAGACCGCTGCCCAAAGCAATGCTGCGGTCTGTGACAGGTCGACCTCCGGTCGTGTGTCAGCCCGCCAAATCACCCGCATCGGTTTCCTTTTCCCAACAAAACCGCGGGATTTGAGATGCGATTTACTGAAAAAATACAGAATAATCTGAATATTCAAGTAGTTTTGGAGGCCCATTTCAATTCGTGTAAACGGTGAATGAAATATTCCGGACAAAGTCAGCCCCGTCTGTCCGAAGGGCGAACACCATGCGCGCGTCCCGACACCGGTCTGATATGGATCTCGGAGAGGGGGACGGCCGAGTGGGCGACATTGCCCACCCGACCGGTTCGACTTAGGCCGTGAGGGAGAAGTCCGGGATTTCTTTCTCGGCAATGCCCAGCCGCGTCCGGATCGCATCAGGCAGCAGGCGTTGCGTGGTGATCCGATGGGCGCGCATCTCGGGGATGACCCGCTCGACCCCGTAAAGCTCCAGGTATTCGGCGTAATTGTCAAATCCCTGACGGCCCGCCACATCGACGAAGGTCTCGGCAGGTGCGCCATTGGCAAGGATCACGTCGTGGCCCTCGGTTTCGATATGGTAATAGGTGACCCGCTGGCCCAGCTCTGCCAGTGGCACGAAATCGATCGTCGTGCCGTTCACCAAGGCGCTGGCGTTGATCACCAGCCCTTCGAGGATCATGCCATGGTCCGCCGTCACGGTCAGGTCAGACTGCGGCAACCCGTTGCCCAAAGCGCCAGCGCGAATGCGGACAGCGTCCAGAGACCGTCCTGCAATTGCGGTGGGGCGTGAAATTACGCTTAGCCAATGGACACGTGCGGTTGCGCCATCCGCCGTTACCAGGCTATCTCCAACCTTGAGGTCTTGGACCAGAACATCACCATTTTCAGTTGTGATCCTGGTGTCGGGGCCAAAACAGGCCACATTCGCAGTGGCACCGTTCGCGGAGAACGTCCCCGGCGGAGAGACCGGTTGCTGGTCCATGAAAACAACAACGAATTGTGGGTCGGTGGTGTAAGTAAACGCCGGCCAGTCCGTCCCATCAATCGAAAATGTCCCGGCGTATGTATACCCGGCTGACTGCGTTGTGACCGTATCGCCAACTTCAAAAGTGCTGTCCACGTCGCCGTCGTCGATCGTTAGATTAAAAGGTCCCTGAGTCCCTAGAAAACTGTTATTTTGATAAGCGACGGTATGGGTGTAATTGAACGTTCCCATCATGGGTTCCCTGAGTTGGTTTCGTTTGCAATGTCTCCAGCACTCCGCATTTGAAATGCAGCCGCCAGCGTAGACGAGCCCAAAACGGTTCTGCAAGCCTTTTCGGGGTTTTGGCCCGTTCTTACCGCTGCAGGTTCGCGCATCGCGCGGTCAAGTCGGTCGTTTTGGCGATCTGAACCATCATTTGGTGATGCGCCGGACCTGGCTTTCCTGTCGCTGGCGTCGAACCTTTTGGATTTGGTCGTTGGCTTGGTCATCCGCACGGTGCCCCCCATTGGCGGTCCGCTCAGGGGGGTGATCATGCTCCGAATCTTCGGCACGGCGGGAGACAACAGATGGCGAAGTCCCTCGTGAGGCGGTGCTGTGCATTCCGGCCGATGCGTACAAGACAAAGCAAACCAGCCGCCATGTCCGACAAGCCAAGGGCAACGTCCCGTTGCCGATGCAGCAGCAACTTGCCATCCGAACGGATTGCAGAACCGCAGAACCCCACCGTTTGACAGTGCGTTCAAGTTCCGGCCGCAGCGGCCCGGTTTCTGCGTCTGCGTCGCGTTCGTTGCCAAATCCACGCTCCAACATCACGAACAGTCCGCTGAAAAAGGCGTCCGGGCGGAGCGGGTTACCACTACGGGTACGCTGGGCGGGTCTTGGCCAAGGGCAAAAAAAACCCTTCCGTCGCGCCCCGCTCAATGCCGCGATACAGGGTCTGCGCCACCCCGCAGGCGGTCTTGATCCATCCGAAGGGCCCCTTGATCGTCTTCCGCCGCCGCTGGGATTTCCCATGGCCGGGATTGCGGGGGCGGGGGCCGTCGATGGCGGAATGCCGGAACGTCTGCGCGACTTGCGGCGTGACGAAGTCTGGCGCAGCTCGACGACAAAGTTGGCGCTGGCGTCGCCGCGGTCCGCTGTCAGGGTCTCGCACGGGGTCGATCCGGGCGAATGACGGTGAAGCCTGTCGAGGGCGGCACGGCGATCAGCGTCGCCGCCAGCTTGCGTGAACTCGGCCTGCACGATCAGATCGGAGCGGTTCTCCATCAGCCTATGTCCATGACGCACAGCATAGCCCCGGCGCCGGGTGACTTCTTGAACAGCCGGGCGTCGGGATCGGCCCTCGAAGCGTGGGCCGCGTTGGAGCGCCGTGCACCACGGAAATCAACTTCTGCGTTGCGGCTGCTGGTGTCTGGGGCGGGTCATCGGTTCGGGCTCGGCGGTGACCGGTCGGGGGAGGATGCAGGCAGCACACTCGTATCTGGCGGATCACCCGGACGTCGCCTTTTCCCTCGGCTGGAAGCTCTTCATCGAGGGTGAGCGACGTGGCCGCCCCCGGTCCGAGGCCCGTGGCGAACGCCTTCACCGGCGTGCCATCGTTGAAGAAATGTTCGTCCGATTGAATCGCCACTGGTCTGTCGGAGCGCTATAGCTTCATTTCACGTGACGATATCGAGCACGTCGCGCTGTGCATGGAAGTTCTCTTCTGCCTCTGCTGGTGGGATGTTTGCGATGGGGCCAAGCAGTCGACGGTTGTTGAACCAATTGACCCAGCCGAGGCTTGCCATTTCCAGATCCTGCATGTTGCGCCACGGTCCTAGGCCCCTCTTGTCTTATGATTTCGACAGCTTCCGATGCATGATGGGAGCCATCACTCGGATCGCGCAAATTGGCGTGATGGCGGGGGAAGGATCCGTTCGGTTTTGTAGAGACCTTTTATCGTCTCGGCCAGGGCGTTGTCATACGAAACACCGACACTGCCGACCGACGGTTCGATGCCAGCCTCGGCCAAACGCTCGGTGTGTCGAATGGACAAATATTGCCCGTCCCGCTACCCGGCGGTGGTTTGCAAAGCAAACCATGAGAGGGGCGGTCCGAATTGTGAACCAGTCCGCTTTTCTGAACGGGCCGTCGGTCGTGCAGGGCCTGCTCCAAAGCATCCACTGCAAGACAGGGCATTGCGTAGCAATGTCCCGAGAGGGGAGAACAAAGTCCGTTTTGGCGGACCGCGAGACCCGCCACCCGACGATGCGATCAGCGAACGTATCGATGACGAAGGGTGAGGGGCCAGAGCACCATTGGTCCGAGCACGGCCCCGAACAAGACAAAGCCCTGCCACGTCGACACCACGGTAAAATCATTCGCGGTTTTCTCTCGGACCATTGGCGAACCAATGGCTCATCCCACAGCAGGTTCGGCGCTGGTGCCCGGAAGATGCGGTTCACCTTGTCGCGCGGACAATCGCCCCCGCCTGCGCGCACCTGACAACCTCCGTTGTCCCGGCACGCCAGCCCGGAGCGCAAGACAAGGCGGCCAAGCTCGAGCATTCCCCGGAGGTGATGCACCTGAGCGCTCAGTTTGGCGTCAATCCCGGACGGCCGATCAGCGGTTGAAGCATTGGGCGGTGGTCAGACCTTTGGCCGCCCAATTCCTCCCGCCGTCGGGAATTCGCTGGGGCGCGGTGCCTGCTTCACCATCCATCCCGGACCGGGCACCGCCTACACCATGCAGGAGCAACGGCCCCATGACCAACCCACCCGCCATCGAATACCCGCGCCACCCCGCGCATCTCGACGCCTATGTTGAGGTCTTCGGGCCGGAACTGGCGGTGCAATTCCTGATCGCTTTTGGCGGAGCGCCGCTTTACTTCCCGGGCGATCCGAAGGTTAAGAGCATGGCCGAAGCGTTGAGCGGCGCTGAACGTATGCGCACGCTTGGAGCGCGGATGCCGGACAACTGCGTCTGCAATCCCATGCCCCGCGCTTGGCTCATTTTCGCCCTGACTGCCGAGGGCAAGGGAACCTCTGAAATCTGCCGAAGGCTCAAAACTACCAACACCAACGTTTTGCGCACCTGCCGGCAGGCCCGGAGCCGAGGCAAAGGAGATCGGGCGGCATGAGCGACTTTCCTGCCCGTGCGGATCGCTTGCGGCAAGACCTTCGCGATGCGCAGGCGCGTCACCTGGCGGCGGAGACGGCTTTGCATGAGGCTGGGAAGGCGCTTGCAGACCTTGTTGAAGAGGCCCTGCAAAGCGCTTTGCGCTGCGACGTGCCGGTCACGGACCACCGCCGCGAATACCGCATGGGACGGCATGCCAAGCTGGACACGGACCCGGAGCTTAGCGCCTTCGTCCGTGCCCCGCTTTGACTGTCTGACCTTCCACCAGATCGCCGAGGCTGTTGCCGAAGTGTTCCCGGGGAACCGGCGCGTCAGCAAGAGCGCTATCCACGCATGGTACAAGCGCCAATCCCGCCTCCGGTGAGGCCCGTCCGGAACGACCAGACTCCGCAGGACGATCCCGGACCACCCCCCGGACTTCGCAGCTCTTCCGGCATCAAAACCCACTGTAACCCACTATCAGGAACAGTTGTTACTTCACAGGGGCCGCCCCGCTCTCGACGCGAGCAGCGCGGCGAAACTCTTCAATCGTAGCCGTTGATCAGGTCGGCCATCATCTCACGCTCTTCGCCGGTCAGATCGGTCAGCGGCGTGCGGACCGGGCCAGTGTCAAAGCCGCGCAATGCCACGCCCGCCTTGATGGCAGAGACCGCATAGCCGGTACAGCGATCGCGGATCTTGGCGAAGGGATAGTAGAAGTCGCGCAGCATCTGCTCGCAGGTGGCATCGTCTCCGGCGAGGAAGGCCGCGTGGAACTTAAGCGCCGTCTTGGGGACGAAGTTGAAGACGGCAGAGGAGTAGGTGTCCACGCCCGCGCCGCGATAGGCCTGGGCAAAGAGTTCATGCGTGGGCATGCCGCCGATATAGGCCAGGCGGTCGCCATTGTGGACTGTAATGCGCTTGACCGTGTCGATGTCCCCGGTGCCGTCCTTGAAACCGACGAGGTTGGGACAGTCGTCCGCCAGCCGCGCCAGTGTCTCGGCGGAGACCACGGACTGGCCACGGTTATAGACGATCACGCCCATGTTCGTGCTGTGGCAGATCCGGCGGATATGGTCTTCGATGCCTTTTTGCGGCGCGCCGATCAGGTAATGGGGCAGCAGCAGGATACCGTCTCCGCCCGCCGCCTCGATGCCCTGGGCCATGTCGATGGCCATGCGCGTGCCGTAGCCGCAGCCCGCGATGATCGGGTCGTTCGGCTGGGTCTCCTTGGCGGTCCTGACCACCGCGACCACCTCTTCAGGGGTCAGGGAGAACAGCTCGCCAGTGCCGCCGGCGACAATCAGCCCGGCGACCGGCGTCTCGGCCAGCCATTCGAGATGCGCGGCAAAGGCTTTGTGGTTGACGCCGTCCTCCGCGTCGAAGGGGGTAATCGGGAAGGAGAGCAGGCCGGAGCGGAGAATGTCTCTCAGGTCGGTTGGGGCAATCATTGGGTTGGTCCTTGTTCTTGTCATTGCAGGCGCGGGGCGTGCGTTATTCTTCGTGAATGTCTTCGGCGCAGAACATGCCGCCCTGCCAGATCACATCGGGGGCGTCCGGCGCGGGTTTGGGCGTGTCGGCATCCACCTTGGCGCGGTAATCCTCGCCATTGTCCTTTGGCTGCCAGCCAAGCCAGGCTACGTTGGAATTGTCCCAGAAGGTCGCGGTGTTGGCCGAGGCGCCGTAGATGATCGGGCAGCCGAGTTTCGGCACGTCGAAAATCCGGGTGATCATTGCGGCGAAGTCGTCATAGCTCATCCATGTGGACAG
This sequence comes from Pacificoceanicola niger, assembly GCF_048553275.1. Lineage (NCBI taxonomy): Bacteria > Pseudomonadati > Pseudomonadota > Alphaproteobacteria > Rhodobacterales > Roseobacteraceae > Pacificoceanicola > Pacificoceanicola niger. The sequence goes on along the minus strand of NZ_JBLZMW010000021.1, from coordinate 27,010 downwards.
CATGCGGTGGTTGCGGGGCTCCGGGAAACACGAGCCGATGCGGACGATGGCGGTCTCCATTCCAAATTTGTCGTGGTAGGCGGTGGCGACCGCTTCGCCGAAGACCTTGGAGATGCCGTAGAAGCCATCGGGGCGCGGATAGACCGTGTTGTCGATTACCTGATCCTGTGGGTAGAAGCCGGTGGCGTGGTTGGAGGAGGCAAAGACGATCCGCGGTTTGCCGTTCTTGCGTGCCGCCTCGTAGAGGTTGATCACGCCCTGGATATTGGCGTTGTTGATGACGGACCACGGGCCTTCGGTGCTTTTCCCGCCGAAGTGCACGATGCCGTCGCAGCCCTTGACCAACGCCTCGACCGCAGCCGCGTCGCCCAGATCGCAGGCCATGCTTTCCTCGTTTTCTGAGAGGTCGGTGATTTCTGTCATGTCCGACAGGCGGAGTGTCTCGGCGAGGGGGGCGAGTTTGCTGCGCAGGGCGGTGCCGAGGCCGCCTGCGGCGCCGGTGATGAGAAGGCGTTTCATGCGGAGTTCCTTTGCTCTTGGAGATCGCCGCGCGCGGCGTCGGCCCAGCGTTCAAGGAACGCGAGGGTGGCGGCACGCATGGCGGGGGTTTCGACGTGTGTATCGGCCTCGAAGATCGTGGCTTCAAGGCGGTTTTCGATGCCGCCATAGGCGGCACGCAGCCGGGCGAGGGCCGGAGTGCGGGCCTCCGGCGGGGTCAAGTGATCGCCACTGCCAAGGGCCACGGTCTGCGGACGCGGCGCGATCAGCGCGGCCACATCTCCCATGTCCGCGTGGGTCAGCAGGCCGGGGACCGTGAGGAAATGGCCGTGGCGGTCGTGGCTGCCGGTTTCGATCAGCGGAGCCATGTCCGCGAGCATGCACAGGTGCGCGCAGGCGGCGATGCGGGTGTCGAGCGCGGCGAGCCAATAGGCATGGGCCGCGCCCATGGACATGCCGAGCGTGGCAATCGGGGCAGTCGAGCGGCTTTGCAGCCATGTTACGGCGGTTTGCAGGTCTTCAAGCATCCGCCCCATAAGCGGTTGACCGCGCCAGAGCGCCGCCTTCGCCAAGGCGTTTTCGTTGCCTTCGCTCTGCCGCTCCCCAAAACCGGGCATGTCGAGACAAAGCACATTGAGCCCACGCGCCAGCAGGTCCGGCGCGTAGGGCCCGGTGAGCCAGCGGGCCCCCTCGGTCAGTTCGCGGCGACCCAGCGTGTAATCACCTCCGTGGGCGTGGCAGTACAGCACGGTGGGCGCGTCCGGCGCGGCATGAAGCAGCGTGGCAGGCAGGCCGCCGATGTGCCAGTGTTGAGCGACCCCGCCCGGGCGCGCCTGCTCGTTGAGCAGCACTTCGCGCGGCGCGGAGCCGGGGCCCGGCAGCGCAAGCAGGCCACGCAGTCTGTCGCGCAGATCGCTCATGTAAAGCTCCACGACCCGTCCGGCCGTTTCGGGAGCTTGCGCTCCCAATGCACATAACGGTCTGTTTTCAGGTAGTCTTCGTCGATCTCCACGCCCCAGCCGGGACGATCTGGACGCAGTTCCAGATGGCCGTCAACCGGCAGGTAGGGGTCCTTGACGTAGGCGGCGGTGTCTTCGCCCTGCATGCCATCGGAGTGATACGACGCGCCGGTGGGCAAACGGTATTCGAGAATCTTGAAGTTGGGGCAGGATGCGGAGAAATGCAGGTTCACCGCCGTGGCCAGCGGCCCCATGGGATTGTGCGGAGCGACCGGGACAAAGAAAGCCTCTGCTAGGGCGGCGATCTTGCGCATTTCCGAGATGCCGCCGACGACGCAGATGTCGGGCTGAACGATGTCGACGCCGCCGACCTGCAGCAGGCGCAGGAATTCGTTGCGGTTGTACAAGCTCTCGCCGGTGGCGAGCGGGACGCGAAGCCTGGATTTGAGCGCGCCCCAGGCATCTATGTTCTCCGGGCGCATGGGCTCCTCAAAGAACATGGGGTGGAAGGGGGCGATGGCGTTGCCGAGCTGCTCCGCCTGCCAGGGCTCGAAGAGCTTGGCGTGGGCGTCGTATGCGAATTCATAGTCGGGGCAAAGGCCATGAAGCACCTCGACCCAATCGGCGGTGGCCTTCAGGGTCTTGCCCCAGGGCTCGGCCAGGAAATCGTTGCGGTAGGGCGAGAGTTTGAAAGCGGTGAAGCCAAAACGCTCGTTCATGTCGTTGCAAAAACTGCGCACATCCATCGGATCCGGTGCGGAGTAGACACCCAGATAGACACGCACGCGGTCGCGCACGGCGCCGCCGAGCATCTGGTAGACCGGCACGCCGAGCGCCTTGGCGGAAATGTCCCAAAGCGCGTGGTCGATGGCGGAAATCGCGGAAAGGCCAAGCGCGCCGGGCGGGAACCGCGATTGCATCAGGAGTTTTTGATAGACACGCTCGACGCGGCGCGGATCTTCGCCTTCGAGTTGCAGGTATAGATAGTCCAGCAGCGGCGGCAGCGCGCGGTCCGGGCCATGGTTGTAGCATTCGCCCCAGCCGGTGATACCGGCGTCGGTATCGATAGCCACGAGCACGCGGGGGCGGTCGCGGTCACATGTCATATAACTTCTGAGACCTGTAATCTTCATCGGTAGCGCCTGTCGGTTTAGGATCGGGTTTTGAAGTATTTGGGCAAGAAGAAGCGGGGATCAGCCGGCGAAGCGCCACTGTGGGATTCCCTTGATCCCCAGCCCGCTGATGGCGAAGAGGTTGCCTGCGTCCGGTTGATCGCGGCCTTCGGTGAGGCCGACGCCGATGGAGGTGACATAAAGCGTGTCGAGATCCTTGCCGCCAAACATCGGCTTGGTGGGCTTCTCGATGGGCATGTCGATGGTCATCAGTAATTCGCCTTCAGGAGAGATCCGGTAGAGCTGCCAGCCGGAGACGCCGGCTTGCCAATAGCAGCCTTCCGAATCGACTGTGCCGCCATCGGGGCGCCCGGCCACGGCGCGGGTGTCGAAGAAAACGCGCTCCGGTCCCGGGGTGCCAGTTTCGGTGTCGTAGTCACAGGCCCAGATGGTGCGCTCTGCCGGATTGCTGTCCGAGTAGTAGATCGTCCGTCCATCCGGCGAAAATGCCATGCCGTTCGTGGTGAAAATACCGTTTTTCCATTTGGTTACGCTCATATCCGGATCGAGCCGATAGAAGGTGCCGAGGCGTTCGGGATCGCCTCCGCCGCCGTCCTTCATGGTGCCCGCCCAGAATCGACCCTGCGCATCGGTGGCGCCGTCATTGAACCGGTTGTGTTCGAGGTGTGGTTCCGGATCGTGGATCGGCGCGCGCGCACCCGTGTCCCAATCGTAGGTCCAGAAGCCGGATTTTGTCGCGAGGATCATGCCGCCCGCGTCGCGCAGGGCGAGGCAACCGACTGGTTCGCCATAAGATTTGTTGGTGTTTTCGCCGGTTTTCGGATCGAAGCGATGGATCAGCCCGGCCGGGATATCCACCCACCACAGCACCTGTTCCCGGTCGTCCCAGACCGCGCCTTCGCCGACCTTCGAATGGCTGTCGACGACGCTCTTGATGGTGATTCCCGTCATGCTGGCCTGCCTCCTCCGCATTGCCATGATGTGTTGCCCGGGTAATTTCCGGTGCAGTCATACAAGTTACAAGACCTGTCATATTAATATGTTGACAGCTTGGCAATCCAAATGTCACCAATACCGTCACGGGCCGTTCCAAGCGGTCTCACAAGGGAGGATTATTGCTATGTCATACATGCGACGCATTTCGCGTCCCGCCTCGATGCTGGCGGTTTGTGCCGCGCTGACACCGCTCGGTGCATGGGCGTTTGAGGAGGCGCCCCAGCTTGCCGAGAAAGTGGCCGCGGGGGAGCTGCCACCAGTCGATGAGCGCTTGCCAGTTCGGCCAGAGGTTGTCACGCCGCTGGACAAGGTCGGCGTTTACGGCGGCAAGTTGCGCCGGATGCTGGGCGGGTCGAACGATCACAACTCGATCCTGCGCGTGGTCAGCCCGCAGGGCCTGACGCGTTGGAAGCCCGACTTTTCCGGCGTCGTGCCGAACGTGGCCGAAAGTTGGGAGAGCAGCGAGGACGGCAGCGCGTTCACCTTCCATTTGCGTGAAGGGATGAAGTGGTCGGACGGCGAGCCGTTCACCGCCGATGACATCGTGTTTTTCGTCGATGACCTGCTGAACAACAAGGAATTCTATCCCAACGCCCCGGCGCGTTTCGTGGTGGCCGGTGAAACCATGCAGGCGGAGAAGATCGACGATTATACCGTCAAGCTCACCTTCGCCGCGCCCTATGGCACCTTCCTGACGGAGCTGGCCACGCCGCTGGCGCAGGAGCCTGTGCTCTGGGCCAAGCATTACTGCATGCAGTTCCACCCCAAGTACAATGACAACGTGCAGGCCATGGTCGATGCGACCGAGGCCGTCGAGGACTGGACCGGGCTCTATCGCCTGAACTGTGGCGAGGTGGAAGCGCCGAACCGCTGGTCGAACCCGGAACGTCCGACGCTCGACCCCTGGGTCGTGACGGGCGACGGCTACAGCGCGGGCTCGACCAAGGTGGTCATGGAGCGCAATCCGTATTTCTGGCAGGTCGACACCGCGGGCAATCAGCTGCCCTATATCGATCAGCTTGAGATGGGTGTGGCACAGGACAACCAGGCGCTGGTTCTTGAAGCTGTCGCGGGCAATATCGACATGCAGCGGCGCAAGATCTCCAACCTTGCGAATAAGCCGGTCTTTGCCGAGAACGCCGAGAAGGGCGGGTTCAAGATCTTGAACATGGTGAACTCGAACTCGAACGTGATGGCGATCCACTTCAACCAGACCCACAAGGATCCGGTGATGCGGGAGGTGATCCGCAACAAGGACGTGCGCGTGGCGCTGAGCCTTGGCATCGACCGCGATGAAATCATCGACATTGTCTATCAAGGGCAGGGCGAGCCGTGGCAGATCGGGCCGCGTCCGGACCATGTGCTGTACAATGAACAGCTTGGCCGTCAGCACACCGAGTATGACCCGGATCGTGCCAATGAGCTGCTCGACAAGGCGGGTTTGACCGAGCGGGACGCCGATGGGTATCGCCTTTTGCCCGATGGCCGCCGCTTTACCTTTAACGTCAACTACACCGGCATCGAACAGCCGGATTGGGGCGACAGCCTTGAGATCATCAAGGAGCAGTGGGAAGACATCGGTGTCGAGCTGAATGCCTCCTCGGTGGAGCGCTCGATCTACTACAGCCGAGGCGAAGCCAACGAGCATGATTTCATGGTCTGGGGTGCGCCCGGTGGTCTTGACCCGACGCTGTCCCCGCGGGACGTGCTTTCGGTACATCCGCAGGCAAGCTGGTTCTCCATTCCGTGGGTGCGCTGGTATATCTCCGGCGGCACCGATGGCGAGGAGCCGTCTGACGCGATGAAGAAGCGGCTTGAGCTTTACGAGGCTTACAAGGCCGAGGCCGATCAGGACAAGGCGCTGGATATCTTCCGGCAGATCCACCAGATCGCTGCGGATGAGTTCGAAGTGATCGGCATTGCGCTGGCGCCGAACCTCGTTGGCGTGGTCAACAAGGACCTGCGCAACGTCCCGGAGGCGATCCCGGCTTCGTGGATGTATCCCGATCCCGGCCCGACGCTGCCACAAACCTACTTCTACGAGAAGTAAGGCTCCACGGGGCGGGGTAGATAACCCCGCCCTACAGGGCCGGTGCGCGTGGGACCGTGGGCGACCCCGGTGATCTCCCGCCGTGACTGGCGCGACCCTTCGTAGGGCGGGGCTGTGCCCCGCACCCCCCCGCCCAAACAACAGGCGACATACCCCATGATCTGGCGATTTATCATCAAGCGCATCCTCTGGATGGTGCCCTTTCTCTTTGCGGTCTCCGTGGTGGCTTTCCTGCTGATCCAGGCCCCGCCCGGTGACTATCTGACCACCTACATCGCCAAGCTTGGCGAGAGCAACGAAGTGCTCGACCAGGCCTCGGTCGACAATCTGCGCGCCCGCTTCGGTCTCGATCAGCCCTTGTACGTGCAGTACTTCAAGTGGGTCGGCAATCTGCTTCAGGGCGATTTCGGCATGTCCTTCGAGTGGCGCCAGCCGGTCAGTGAGCTGGTCTGGCAGCGCATGGGGCTGACCGTGATGCTGTCCTTTGCCACGCTGCTGTTTACATGGGCGGTGGCTTTTCCGATCGGCGTGTATTCGGCGGTCAAGAAATACTCCGTCGGCGATTACGTCGCGACGACCATCGGCTTCATCGGTCTTGCCACGCCGAACTTCCTGCTGGCGCTGATCCTGATGTATATCGGTGTGGTGCATTTCGGCGCCGACGTGGGCGGGCTTTTCTCGACGGAATACCAGGGCGCGCCCTGGTCGTGGGATAAGTTCGTGGATCTGATGAAACACCTCTGGCTGCCGGTCGTGGTGCTGGGCACCGGGGCGACGGCGAGCCTGATCCGGATCATGCGCGCCAACCTGCTTGACGAACTGAACAAGCCTTACGTGGACACGGCACGGGCCAAGGGGCTGTCCGAGTTCTGGCTGATCATGAAGTACCCGGTGCGTGTGGCGCTCAATCCGTTCATCTCGACCATCGGCTGGGTCCTGCCGAACCTTGTGTCCGGTGCCGTGGTTACGGCGATCGTGCTCAGCCTGCCGACCGCCGGGCCTTTGATGCTGCAGGCGCTGCTGTCGCAGGACATGTATCTTGCCGGGGCTTTCGTGCTGCTGCTTTCGTCGCTGACCGTCGTGGGCATGCTGATTTCCGATATTCTGCTGGTCCTTCTGGACCCGAGGGTTCGCTATGAATAATCCGAGTGATGCCAAGGCTTTGGACGAGCCGCACGAGGCGCAGCTTCCGGCTGATGCCCACCAACACGACGCCCCCGCGCTGGACAAGGACATGGATCCGGACCGCGTGGCCATCGCCAGCCAGTGGCAACTGACGTGGTGGTCGTTCCGCAAACACAAGCTGGCGCAGATCGGCCTTTGGGTGATTGCCTTTCTCTACCTGATTGCGCTGTTCGCCGAATTCGTGGCACCCGCCGATCCGACCAAGCAGAACCGCCGCGCGGTGTTCCATCCGCCGCAGATGATCCATTTTATCGACCGCACCGATGAGGGCACGCGCATCCGGCCCTGGGTTTACGAGATGGACCGGCAGCGCGATCCGGAGACGCTTGCGATTTCCTATGTGCCGTCGGGGGAGAAGATTTACCTGACCCTGTTCGGGCGCGGCGAAGAGTACAAGTTCTGGGGGCTTTGGCGGACGGACATTCATCTGTTTGCCACCGTCAACAACCGCGACAAGTTCTTCCTGTTCGGGGCCGACCGGCTGGGGCGCGATATGTTCAGCCGGGTGCTCTATGGCACACGCATTTCCATGAGCATCGGCCTTGTCGGCGTGGCCATCGCGCTTGTTCTGGGGATCACGCTGGGCGGGATGTCGGGCTACTACGGCGGCCGTGTGGATGCGGTCATCCAGCGATTGATCGAGTTCGTGCTGTCCTTGCCGACGATCCCGATCTGGCTGGCGCTGGCGGCCTCGCTGCCACCGAGTTGGCCGATCTATCAGCAGTATTTCGTCATCACCCTGATCGTCAGCCTGGTTGGCTGGACCGAGCTTGGGCGGGTGGTGCGCGGACGGTTCCTGGCGATGAAGAACGACGACTTCGTCATTGCAGCGCGGCTTGATGGTGCCAGCGAGGCGCGGATCATCTTCCGTCACATGCTGCCCTCGCTGACCTCCCATATCATCGCATCGCTGACACTGGCCATTCCGCTGATGATCCTTGCGGAGACCTCACTGTCGTTCCTCGGCCTCGGTCTGCAGCCGCCGGCGATCTCATGGGGTGTGCTGCTCAAGGAAGCGCAGAACATCCTGACGATCTCGCAGGCGCCCTGGCTCTTCATTCCTGGCGGGTTCGTGGTGATCGCGGTTCTGGCCTTCAACTTTCTCGGCGATGGGATGCGCGATGCGGCTGATCCATATGAGCAGTGACGTCGCCTTGCACCGGGCACTCCGGCGCGCCGTCGCGCCGGACCTGTCTTTCGGACATCGTAACAAAGGAGCTGCGTCATGACCGACAGTCCCATCATCTCCGTTCAGAATCTCAACGTCGGGTTTTCCTCGCGGCAGGGCGTGGTCGATGTGCTGCACGGCATCAGCTTTGATCTGCACCGGGGCAAGACCACCTGCATCGTCGGCGAAAGCGGGTCCGGCAAATCCGTCACCGCGCGCACGATCCTGAACATGGTGCCGCGACCCGGCATTATCAACGGCGGGCGCATCCTGTTCGATCCCGAGGGCACCGGGCCGGTTTGCCTGACGGACATGGACCCGCGGGGCAAGGAGATCCGGGCCATCCGGGGCGGCCGCATCGGGATGATCTTTCAGGAGCCGATGAGCAGCCTCAGCCCGGTGCACACCATCGGCAGCCAGATCGTCGAGGCCATCCGGCTCCACCGCGACGTGGACAAGAAAACCGCGCGGCAGATGGCGCGCGATGTTCTGGAGCAGGTGGAAATTCCCAATCCGGACAAGGCGCTCGACAAATACGCCTTTGAGTTTTCGGGGGGGATGCGGCAGCGGGCGATGATTGCCATGGCGCTGTCCTGTCATCCGGATGTGCTGATCGCGGACGAGCCGACAACGGCGCTCGACGTAACCACGCAGGCGGAAATCATCGACCTGATGCGCAACCTGCAGCGCGACAATGGCATGGCGATCATGTTCATCACCCACGACATGGGCGTGGTGGCCGAGATCGCCGACCGGGTCGTGGTGATGGAGAAGGGGCACGTTGTCGAAGAGGGCGACGTGCATCAGATTTTCGACGCGCCACAACATCCCTACACGCAAAAGCTGCTTGGCGCGGTGAAACGCCTTGAAGAGCCGGCCCAGGCCAAGCTGCGCCCGGCGGCGGCGGCCAAAGAAGTGCTGAAGGTTCAGGACCTGCAGTTGCATTTCGAGAAGAAAGAGGGGTTTTTTCAGCGCGTTACCGATGTGACCAAGGCGGTGGACGGTGTGTCCTTTTCGCTGCGGCAGGGCGAGGCGCTGGGGATCGTGGGCGAGTCCGGATCGGGCAAGACCACAGTGGGCCGCTGCATTGCGCGGGTGTACAATCCGCAGGGCGGCCTTGTCGATTACAACGGCGAGAACCTTGTGGAGGCGGGACCGGAGCGGTTGCGCGAAGTGCGGCGCGAGGTGCGGATGATCTTTCAGGATCCCTTTGCCTCGCTGAACCCGCGCATGACGGTCAAGCAGCTTATCGCGGAGCCGCTGATCGTGAACAACATCTGCAAGGGGCAGGAGTTGGAAGACCGGGTGGCAACGCTTCTGACGGAGGTCGGCCTCGATCCGGGAATGATGGAGCGCTATCCGCATGCCTTCAGCGGTGGACAGCGGCAGCGGATCGTCGTGGCGCGGGCGATTGCGCTTGATCCCAAGGTGATCATCGCCGATGAGCCGACAAGCGCGCTTGATGTGAGCATCCGCACACAAGTGCTTGATCTGCTGCTGAAATTGCAGGCGGAAAAGGGGCTGTCCTTTGTCTTCATCAGCCATGACATGGCGGTGATCCGCTACTTCTGCGACCGCGTGGCGGTGATGTATCGCGGGCGCATCGTCGAGATCGGCGAGACCGAGGACATCATCACCAACCCGCAGCATGCCTACACGAAGGCGCTTCTGAGTTCGGTGCCGATTGCCGATCCGTCGCAGCGCGGATCGCGGCAGCGGCACCGTTATGTGCCGGAGGTGGCGTAAATGTTCGCCGAAGGTGTCGAAGACGCGATGCGCCGAAACCAGGGGTTTGCCTCGCCGAAAGAGGCAGCGGCGTTCTGGGCGGAGGGGGCCGCCGCCGTGCCGACCGTCGATCTCACGGTGCCGGGCGGCGCGGGGCAGACCCAGGCGGCGCGGCTCTATCGCGGCGCAGAGCACGCGCCGGTGCTGTTGTTCATGCATGGCGGCGGATGGACCGGTGGCTCGATCGACCTGAACGAGCGCGCCTGTGCAGCGCTGGCGGCGGAGGGCGGCTGGTCCGTTCTGTCGGTGTCCTACCGTCTGGCGCCGGAGCATCCGTTTCCGGCAGGGCTCAGTGATTGCTGCGCGGCGCTGCGCTGGCTGCGCGGCGGAGGGCTTGGGTTCCAGCCAGAGCGCGTCGCGCTTGGCGGGGCTTCGGCAGGGGGCAATCTGGCGCTGGCCTGTGCGCTCTCCGAGGGCGGACCGCTGGCGGTGCTGCTGCTTTTCTACCCGGTCTGCGGAGACGACTTCGACACGCAAAGCTATTACGAATACGCAGAAGGCTTCGGCCTTACCCGGGCGCGGATGCAGGAGCTGTTCTCGCTCTATGATCCCGAAGAGATGTATCGGAACGATCCGCGTCTGGTGCCGCTCAAGGGCGATTTGCGCGGCATGCCGCGCTGCGAAATCATCGCCGCTGAGCTTGACGTCTTGGCCGACGATTCACGGCGGCTGGCTTCCAGGCTGACCGAGGCCGGGGTGCCGAACACCCTGCACATCGAACCTGGGGTGACCCATGGGTTCATCAATCGCGGACGGTTGATTCCCGCCGCTGACATCTGCCTGAGCCGCGCGGCCAAGGCTCTCAGACACATCATAGAACCGGAGATGACATGAAGATTTCATCGGTGACCGCCAAGGTTTTCACCCACAGCTCGAACACCGTGCGCGACAGTGATGGCCACGGCCATCCGGGGCCGGAGAGCCAGACAACAAGCGCCTTGCTGACCATCACCTGCGACGACGGCAGCGAGGGGCGCGTAATCTGCCGTCCGGCCGAAGTGCGCGAAGCTCTGCTGGAAAGGTTCATCAGGCCGAACCTGATCGGCCGGGACCCAATGGTGACAGAGGCGCTGTGGTATCGGATCTACGAATGGCAGCGTTTGTCGGGTGGCCAGTTGAGCGACCGGACCCTGACGGCGGTGGACCTCGCGCTCTGGGATCTCAAGGGCAAGATCTGCGGCCAGCCGGTGTGGAAACTGCTCGGCGGCGCGCGACCGAAGATCCTGGCCTATGGCTCGACCATGTGCGGCGACGATCTGGCAAACGGGTTGGCGACGCCGGAGGATTACGCACGGTTTGCCGAATGGATGGTCAAGGAGCGTGGCTACAAGGCGGTCAAGCTGCACGGCTGGATGCCCCCTATGCCGGGTGCGCCAAGCCCGAAGAAGGACTATGCCGCCTGCGCCGCCGTGCGCGAAGCGGTGGGCCCGGATGTGCCACTGATGCTCGACCCTCACCATTTCTATTCACGCACCGATACGCTCTGGCTGGCGCGCAAACTGGCCGAGCTGGATTTCCGCTGGATGGAAGAGCCGATGGAGGAGGCGTCGATTTCTTCCTACAAATGGCTGCGCGAAAGCTGCGATCTCAATATCCTCGGACCGGAGACGATGACCGGGAAACACTGGATCCGCGCCGAGTACGTGAAGGCCGACGCGGTCGATCTGGTGCGCTGCGGCGTTTGGGACGTGGGCGGCATCACGCCATCGATGAAGGCTGCGAACATGGCCGAAAGCTTTCACATGTCCTGCGAAATGCACGGCACCGGCGCTGGCAATCTCAGCGTCGCGCTTGCGATCCACAACACAAGTTTCTACGAACGCGGCCTGCTGCATCCCTTCATCGACTATGACAAGCCGAAGGAATATCAGAACCGCATCGACGACGAGATGGATGGTGACGGCTACGTGCATGGGCGCGAGGAGCCGGGGCTCGGGCAGGATCTCAACCTCGATTATATCGAAACGCATCTGGTCTGAGGGCGCGGCCCCGCTCTTCTTCTCTGTGCAAATATCCAAACTGGCCCGATGCCTGCCACAGGCACGGGCATGAGAGGCAAAATGACTGACCTTCGCATCGCCGATGTACGCATCACGCCCATCGCATTCTATGATCCGCCGCTGCTGAACAACGCTGGCTGCCACCAACCGTTTGCGCTGCGCTCGGTGATCGAAGTGGAGACCGAGGACGGTGTGATCGGTCTTGGGGAGAGCTATGGCACCCGCAAGCTGATCGACGCAGTGGAAGCGTTGGCGCCGTCCTTGCGGGGGATCACGGTGACCGATCTCAATGCGCTGTGGGCGAAGGCGCGGGCGAGTGTGGTTGGCAATCTGACCGGTTACATGGGGCAGGAGGCCCTTCTGCCGCGGGTTGTCGCCGCGATCGAGGTGGCCATGTGGGATGCGCTCGGAAAGGCCTTTGATCATCCGGTTTGTGACCTGCTGGGGGGCAAAGTGCGCGAAAAAGTCCCGTTTTCCGCCTATTTGTTCTACAAGTTTGCAGGCCACGCCGGGCAAGCGGCGGATGAGTGGGGCGCGGTTCTGACGCCCGAGCAGCTGGTGGGAGAGGCGGAGCGCTTTCTCGACACTTATGGGTTCGAGGCGATCAAGCTCAAGGCGGGTATCCTGCCGCCGGAGGAGGAGATCGCCGGGCTGGAGGCGCTGCGTGCGCGGTTCCCCAAGGCACCGCTGAGGATTGACCCGAACGGGGGCTGGACAGTCGAGACGACGCTCAAGTATTTGCCCCGCCTCGAAGGGTTGATCGAATATCTCGAAGATCCCACCGTGGGCATTGAAGGCAACGCGCAGGTGCAGGCCCGAACCGAAATACCGCTTGCCACCAATATGTATGTGGTCGCGCAGGAGCATCTGCCGCCGAACATGGCGCAGGATGCCTTTCGCGTGATCCTGAGCGATCACCATTATTGGGGCGGGCTGAAGGCCTCGCGCGATTTGGCGGAGATTTGCCGGATCTGGGGTCTTGGCCTGTCGATGCATTCCAACAGCCACATGGGCATTTCTCTGGCCGCGATGACGCATCTGGCCGCCGCGACGCCGAACCTGACCTATGATTGCGACACGCATTACCCGTGGCAGACCGATGAGGTGATCGAAGGCGGAAAGCTGAAGATCGAAGGCGGCTGTGTCACGGTGCCCGAGGGGCCCGGGCTTGGGGTGACACTGGATCGGGCGGCGCTGAAGCGGCTGCATCAGAATTATCTCGACTGCGGATACACACACCGCGACGACGAAACGGAGATGCGAAAGCATTGGCCGGAGTGGACCTTTGAAAGACCGAAATTCTGATGGATGGAACGATGACGACTCCTGCGCGCCTAATCCGGGTGCATCCAAACGACAATGTGGCCATCGTGGTTAACGATGACGGGCTGCCAGCGGGGGCGGAGGCGATGGGCGTACGCCTTCAGAGCCGGGTTCCGCAGGGTCACAAGGTGGCGCTTGTCGATCTGAAGGCGGGCGATGCGGTGCGGCGCTATGACGTGATCATTGGCATCGCTGCAGAGGATCTGACCGCCGGATCCTGGGTCAATGAGCACAACAGTGGCTTGCCGGAGGCGCCGGGGCTGGACGCCTTGCCGATGGCGACACGCCGGGTTGATCTCGGCGCGCCGGTCGAGGCGACGTTTCAAGGCTATCGCAATGCCGATGGCTCGGTGGGCACGCGCAACCTGCTGGCGGTGACGACGACGGTGCAATGTGTTGCGGGCGTGGTGGAACACGCGGTGCGGCGCATTCGCGATACGCTTTTGCCGCGTTATCCGAATGTCGATGGTGTTGTTGCGCTGGAGCATATCTATGGCTGCGGCGTAGCGATTGACGCGGCTGAGGCGGTGATCCCGATCCGGACATTGTCGAATATTGCAAAGAACCCGAATTTCGGCGGTCGGGCGTTGGTGGTGTCCTTGGGCTGTGAAAAACTGCAGCCGGCCTTGTTGCAACTGCCCGAGGCGGCGCTGGTGACCTTGCAGGAAGAGGACGGGTTCGAGCCGATGATCGAACGGATCATGGCCGAGGCGGAGGTGCATCTCGAGGCTTTGAACGCACGGCGCAGGGAGTGTTGTCCGGCGTCGGATCTCGTGGTCGGGATGCAGTGCGGCGGCTCGGATGCGTTTTCCGGTGTGACGGCGAACCCTGCGCTTGGCGCGGCGGCGGAGCTGATCGTGCGGGCAGGTGGCACGGTGATGTTCTCGGAAAACACCGAAGTGCGCGACGGCATTGCGCAGTTGACCGCGCGTGCGCACACCGAAGCCGTGGCGCACGACATCATACGCGAGCTGAGTTGGTATGACGATTATCTCGCGCGCAGCGGTGTCGACCGGGCTGCGAACACCACGCCGGGAAACAAGGCCGGCGGGCTGTCCAATATCGTCGAGAAAGCCATGGGCAGCATCGTCAAGAGTGGCAACGCTCCGATCATGGCGGTGGTTCCGCCCGGCGAGCGGGCACGGGACAAGGGGCTGCTTTACTGTGCGACCCCGGCCAGTGATTTCATCTGCGGCACGCTGCAGCTGGCGGCGGGGGCGACGCTGCACATCTTTACCACAGGGCGCGGCACACCGTATAATCTCGCTGCTCTGCCGACGCTCAAGGTGGCGACGCGCAGCGATCTCGCGCGGCGCTGGCACGATCTGATGGACATTGATGCCGGGCCGATTGCGACCGGCGCGGTGACGATCGAAGAGATGGGACAACGGGTGTTCGAGCACATCCTGCGCGCCGCCAGTGGTGAGGCGACCAAGGCGGAGGCGCTGGGATTGTACAACGCTTTGGCCTTGTTCAACCCCGCTCCGGTGACATAAGGGCTGATTGTTTTCAGGAGGAACGACCGTGGAGATCAGGGCGCAAGGCGGCACGTTGGTGCATTCGACGAAGGAGGCGCTCTCGGCGCGGATCCTTGGTGGAGAGTTCGCGCTCGGGTCCCGATTGCCGAGCGAAGCGCGGCTCTGCGAGGAATACGGGGTCAGCCGCACGGTGGTGCGCGAGGCGGTGGCCTCGCTGCGTGCGGATGGGCTGGTTGAGCCCCGGCGCGGCGCCGGTGTGTTCGTCGTCCGGGACAGCATCGACAACGGCCTGGCCTTTACCGACGTCGATTTCGACCGCGTGTCCTCGGTGATCGAGGTGCTCGAACTGCGCACTGCGATCGAGGTCGAAAGTGCGCGGATCGCGGCGGTGCGGCGCTCTGCGGTGCAGATCGAAAGTATCTTTGAGGCTGCAAGCGAGGTCAGCCGCCGGGTGCAGGCACATGAGACCACGTCGGAAGCGGATTTCGCCTTTCACATTGCGATTGCCGAGGCGACCAACAATCCACGCTTCGCCGAGGTGCTGCGCATGTTGGGCGCGGCGGCGATCCCCCGAAAGGCGCTGCAGAAGGGCTCCGGGGTGCGGGCACCTGACAGCTACCTGGCGTTTATCGACGAAGAGCACCGAAGGATTGTCGATGCGATCCTCGAACAGGATGCGGAGGCAGCGGCAAGTGCCATGCGGTTGCATCTGGAAGGCGCGCAGAAGCGCTATCGCAAGCTGTTGCACGTGCGCTGAGGCTGGACAGGCTGCGCCGCTTGCGTCACATCGGCGGGGTTTTACAGGAGAGAGCCCATGCAACCCGCCGCGCGCATTCAGACCGCCATCGAAATCATTGACCGGATTGCCATGGGCGAGGCCGCTGAGCGGGCGTTGACCAATTGGGCGCGCGGCGCGCGTTATGCCGGGTCCAAGGACCGTGCGGCGGTGCGCGATCTTGTGTTTGATGTGCTGCGGCGCTGGCGCAGCTGCGCCGCGCTAGGCGGTGGCGAGACCGGCCGCGCGCGGGTATTGGGCCTGCTGCGCTTGCAGGGTATTGATCTGGACACAATGTTCGTGGGCGGACGTCATGCGCCGGAACCGCTTGGCGCTGCGGATGGCGCGGGGCGCGCGCCGGATGGGTTCGAAGCCTGGGATGTGCCCGATTGGATAGGCGCTCGGTTTGAAGCGAGCCTGGGCGAGCAGGCTGGGGCAACGGCCCGGGCGCTGCAGGGTCGCGCGTCGGTTTTTCTGCGGGTCAACACTTTGAAGTCAGACGTCGAAGGCGCGATTGCGGCCCTTGATCAGGACGGGGTCGTGGCTCTGCCGCATGGGCTGTCGCGGACCGCTCTGGCGGTGATGGACGGTGCGCGGCAGGTGGCGCGGAGTACGGCTTTCACCGATGGTTTGGTGGAACTGCAGGACGCGGCGAGCCAGGCCGTGGTCGATTTCCTGCCGCTGGAGCCCGGAATGCGGGTCCTCGATTATTGCGCGGGCGGCGGCGGCAAGACCCTTGCCATGGGGGCCCGCATTCCGGGCACACGGATTGACGTGCATGACGCGGACCCGAAGCGAATGTCCGATCTGGCGCCGCGCGCGGCGCGGGCGGGCGTCCCGGTGCAGCAGGTGGGTCGGCCGACGGGCCCTTATGATCTTGTCTTCGCCGATGCTCCCTGTTCCGGCAGCGGCGCGTGGCGGCGCTCCCCGGAGGGAAAATGGCGACTGACGCCGGAGGCGCTCGAAGACCTGTGCCGGACACAGGCAGAAATTTTGCAGACCTGTGCCGGCTTGGTCGCGCCCGGCGGAGTCCTTGCCTATGCCACATGTTCGGTGCTGTCCGAGGAAAATGCCGGCCAAACCCAAATATTTCATGAACAAAATCCGGGCTGGAAAGCCCTTGCAACGCGGCAATTTTTGCCCTCCGATGGGGGCGATGGTTTTTTCGTTGCCTGTCTTCGTGCACCATAGGTTGCGAATTTTCCCGGTATATTGCAATTTAAGGGTGTTTCGTAAAATCGGTTAACCAGCGATTAAGGCTCGGGTGTTTTTAATCAAACGCAAGATTCGCCATGGGAGTCGGAATTTGACCGCTACATCTTACCAAGAGAGCGATCAGGGCCTTGGCCTCGCCTTTCGATATGGCGCCTTTGCGATGCTGATGATGGCCGCCGCGGCGCTTGTTGCGTCGTGGTTTGTGCCACAAGGGGTGATGCGAACCTCCTTGCTTGGCGCGACCGGCGCGATGGGCAGTCTCGGGCTTGGCTGGCTTTTGACCAAGGCGCTGTCCGATTGGCGGCGTCTGCGACGCACGTCGCTCCTGCTCGATATGGTCGAGGGCGATCCCGATTATTGTTTCGTCACGGATGGCGAGGGCGGCCTTATCGGCGCCAACAAAGCCGCCCGTACGCGGTTCTCCGTTGCTGATGGTGCACCGCTTGCAGTGATTCTGCGCGATGTTTTTGCCAGTGCCGAAGGGGTGATCTACCGCCTGCAGAACCGCGCCGAAAAGGACGGGTACGCGGTCGAAGACATCACCAGCCACGCGGAGGGGTTCTGTGTCTATACAAGGATTCTGCCGGGGCCGATCGTGTTCTGGAGGCTTGAGCCAGACGGTGCGCAGGCCGCTGCCGCGCGCAATGATCAGGCGGTTCTCACGCTCGGGCGCAACGGCGCTGTTCTCTACATGAACCCGCGTGCGCGCGAAGTGGCTGGAAAGCGCGTCAAACGCATCGAAGAGGTGATCGACGACATGCCGTTGCGGTCGGGAAGTGTGCACCGGGTTCTGACGTCCGGCGGACCAGAGCCGATGCTGCTCCATGCCTCTGAAATCGGGGCCGGGCGGGTAGAGCTCAGTCTTGTTCCTGTCGTTGACAAAGCGCCGCAAGAGACTGCGTCCGGCGAGGTCGATGGTGGTTTCGACAATCTGCCGGTGCCATTGGTAAAGGTCGATTCAGAAGGCTGTATCCTGCGCGCCAATCCCGAAGCGCGGCGCATGCTTTCACTGGAGTCCACCAGCGGTGGCAATCTTGCAGAGTACATGGTGGGACTCGGGCGTGCGCTGACTGACTGGCTTCAGGAAGCAATCGAGGGCCGCGGTCTGCACAGATCCGAGTTCCTTCGGCTGACCCGTGAGGATCAGGAAATTTATGTCCAGGTGACGCTCAAGCAGGTGACAGAGGCAGGCAAACCCTGCCTTGTGGCCGTTCTGAATGACGCGACCGAGCTGAAGACATTGGAGATGCAATTCGTCCAGAGCCAGAAGATGCAGGCGATCGGCCAGCTTGCCGGTGGCGTTGCGCATGATTTCAACAACTTGCTGACTGCGATCTCCGGCCATTGTGACCTGATGTTGCTGCGTCACGATCAGGGCGATCCGGATTACAGCGACCTCGTGCAGATCAATCAGAACGCGAACAGGGCGGCTTCGCTCGTCGGCCAGCTTCTGGCGTTTTCCCGCAAGCAGAACCTGCGGCGGGAGGTGCTGGATCTGCGCGATACGCTTTCTGACCTCACGCATCTTCTGAACCGGCTTGTGGGCGAGCGGGTTTCGCTTCGGCTCAGGCATGATCCGGTGCTGCCGCCTGTGCGCGGTGACAAGCGGCAGTTGGAACAGGTTATCGTCAACCTTGTTGTCAACGCGCGGGATGCCATGCCGGACGGAGGCGAGATTACCGTGGAAACCGAGCGGCGTATCCTGCGTGAGGCGTTGGAGCGTGACCGGGCGGTGGTGGAGCCGGGCACGTATGTCTCCGTGCGGATCACCGACGAGGGCACGGGCATTCCAAAGGACAAGCTGCAGAAGGTCTTCGAGCCGTTTTTTACCACCAAGCGCCCGGGCGAGGGAACGGGCCTTGGACTGTCGACGGTTTATGGCATCGTGAAGCAGACGGGCGGATTCATTTTCGTGGACAGCGTGGTCGGGCAGGGAACCTGTTTCACCTTGTTGTTGCCGGCCTTCGAACCGACGGAGGTGGCGCAAGTGGCGAGGCCCGAACCCGAAGCGCGCAAGCTGCCTGAGAAGGGCTCTGGCGTGGTGCTGTTGGTCGAGGATGAAGCTCCGGTGCGCGCGTTTGCGGCGCGGGCGCTGCGTTTGCGCGGCTACACGGTCATCGAGGCGGAAACGGCGGAAGAGGCTTTGGCGACGCTCGAAGATGAAAATCTGGCGGTGGATATCTTTGTCACCGACGTGGTCATGCCGGGCATGGATGGTCCCAGTTGGGTGCGCGAGGCGCGCAAGACACGGCCTGACGTCAGCGTTGTCTTTGTCTCGGGCTATGCCGAGGATGCCTTTGGCGAGGGGCGGGAAGAAATCCCGAATTCCGTCTTTTTGCCCAAACCCTTCTCACTGACGGATCTGACGGAGACGGTGCACCAGCAGTTGAATTGACCGGCCCGCAGGGAGCGTTAGCGGGCGCTGTCCCAGACCGCGAAGTCGTCTGCGCAGGTCCGGCGAAGCAAGGCTTCGGTCTCTGCGGTGAGATCGAGTTCCCGCCGCGGCGAGACGTTTTCCCGTGGCAGCTCGATGGCGATTTGCAGCCGATCTTGCAGGAAGTCGATCAGGCCGGATTGATTCTCGTATTTGAACAAATGACTGACGGAGACGCCGTTGGGCCGCGGTTCGATGAATTTCGCCTGGCTGCCAACATTGGCGAAGGCGGGACGTGTGTCACTTGCATAGGCCCGGCAGAACGCATCGAAACTCAGGCCACGCGTGGAGGTCGATTTGCCTTCGAGAAAGCCGCGCTGCCGATAGCGATACCACGACCCAAGCCAGGAAATCGGCTCGCGCACCACTGCCAGCAGCTCCATGTCCGAGGCGCCCATCTTGTCGTACATGGGCCGGAAAAAGCGATTATAGCGATAGACAGGCGCATGTTTCAGCTCCGGCGGGTCGAGCACCGTCATGGAGGCAAAGGGCAGCAGCGTGGTTTCCCAGGCCGATGTTCCGGTCTTGGGGACAGCCAGAAACACCAGCCGCGCTTTCCAGAAAACCAGCATTGTCAGCCCTTCGTGCCATGTTTGCCCGCGTCAACGAAGTCTTAACCCGCCGTCTGCAAAGTGAGAAGAGTAAGATTTGTCTTGAAATGTTCCTGTTTTGATCCCATACCGTTGAGAACAAGGCAAGAACACATGCAGTGATTGCCGCCGGAGACGGCGTGTGAAATAAGGACGGAAGTGATGGCAACGGCAGACCTCCTGACTATGGATTCCAAGAAGAACGCGGACAAGCAAAAGGCGCTCGACAGCGCCCTGGCCCAGATCGAACGGCAGTTCGGTAAAGGGTCGATCATGAAACTCGGCGCAGACAATGCGATCCGCGATATCGAGTCGACTTCGACCGGCTCGCTGGGCCTGGATATCGCGCTCGGCATCGGCGGCCTGCCGAAGGGTCGGATCATCGAGATCTATGGCCCGGAAAGCTCGGGCAAGACGACGTTGACGCTCCATGCGATTGCGGAAGAGCAGAAGAAGGGCGGTGTTTGTGCCTTTGTTGATGCCGAGCACGCGCTCGATCCGCAGTACGCAAAGAAGCTGGGTGTCGACCTCGACGAGCTGCTGATTTCGCAGCCCGACACCGGCGAGCAGGCTCTGGAGATCACCGACACGCTGGTGCGTTCGGGGGCTGTGAACATGGTCGTGGTCGATTCGGTTGCGGCGTTGACGCCGAAATCTGAACTTGAAGGCGACATGGGCGACAGCAGCGTGGGCGTGCACGCCCGTCTGATGAGCCAGGCCATGCGCAAGCTGACCGGATCGATCAGCCGGACCAACTGCATGGTGATTTTCATCAACCAGATCCGGATGAAGATCGGCGTCATGTTCGGCTCGCCGGAGACGACGACGGGCGGCAACGCGCTGAAATTCTACAGCTCGGTGCGTCTGGACATCCGCCGGATCGGTGCCATCAAGGACCGGGACGAGGTCGTGGGCAACGCAACCCGTGTGAAAGTCGTGAAGAACAAGGTCGCCGCGCCGTTCAAGCAGGTGGAATTCGACATCATGTATGGCGAAGGCATCTCCAAGACCGGAGAGTTGATCGACCTTGGAGTGAAGGCCGGCGTGGTGGAGAAATCCGGCGCCTGGTATTCCTACGGCGACGAGCGCATCGGCCAGGGCCGCGAGAATGTGAAGAATTTCCTGAAGGAAAACACAAAGATCGCGATGGAAATCGAGGATAAGATCCGTGCCGCGCATGGTCTGGATTTCCAGATGGACGAGAGCGATGGGGATATGGTCGAGGACGATTGATCCCGGACCATTGCCATTCTTGACGAGAGGCGTCCTTTGGGCGCCTCTTTTCGTTTGAAAATAGGTCTTTTGAGGCGGTCTGTGGGTGGTCTGGCTTATGGACACGCGGCACGCGCGACGATAGACGTTTGGACAAGTTTTCGCCCGAAAAGAGGCTCCGATCCCATGGCAAGTCTGAACGACATCCGTTCCACATTCCTGAACTACTTCGAGAAGCAGGGGCATCAGGTCGTGCCGTCCAGCCCGCTGGTGCCGCGCAACGATCCGACGCTGATGTTCGTCAACTCTGGCATGGTGCAGTTCAAGAACTGTTTCACCGGCGTCGAGACGCGTGATTATAAGCGAGCAACCACGGCGCAGAAATGCGTGCGCGCTGGCGGCAAGCACAACGATCTGGACAATGTCGGCTACACGGCGCGTCATCATACGTTCTTTGAAATGCTGGGGAATTTCTCCTTTGGCGATTACTTCAAGGATGACGCGATCCCCTTCGCCTGGGAGCTGGTGACGAAGGAATTCGGGCTCGATCCCTCGCGGCTTTATACCACCGTTTACCATACGGACGATGAGGCCTTCGAGATCTGGAAGAAGGTTGGTGTGCCAGAGGACCGGATCATCCGCATCGCCACGTCGGACAATTTCTGGCAGATGGGGCCGACCGGTCCTTGCGGTCCGTGCACCGAGATTTTCTACGATCATGGCGATCACATCTGGGGCGGCCCTCCGGGAAGCCCCGAGGAAGATGGCGACCGGTTCATCGAGATCTGGAACGTGGTTTTCATGCAGAACGAGCAGTTCGAGGACGGCTCGATGAAGGCGCTCGACATGCAGTCGATCGACACCGGAATGGGCCTTGAGCGCATCGGCGCGCTGCTTCAGGGCAGCCACGACAACTATGATACCGACACGATGCGCGCGCTGATCGAAGCATCCGCCCATGCGACAAGTGCCGATCCCGACGGTCCGGGCAAGATGCACCACCGCGTGATCGCGGATCACCTTCGCTCGACCTCCTTCCTGATTGCCGATGGGGTAATGCCGTCGAACGACGGGCGCGGCTACGTTCTGCGCCGGATCATGCGGCGGGCAATGCGCCATGCGCATTTGCTGGGCGCGCAGGATACGGTGATGCACAAGCTGGTCCCCTCGCTGGTGCGCCAGATGGGCGAAGCCTATCCGGAACTGGGACAGGCGCAGGCGCTTATTCAGGAAACGCTGGAGAATGAGGAAAAGCGCTTCAAACAGACCCTGGATCGCGGCTTGAAGCTGCTCGATGAGGAATTGGGTGGGCTGGCCGAGGATGCGCCGCTTCCGGGGGCTGCGGCGTTCAAACTTTATGACACCTATGGTTTTCCCCTGGACCTCACGCAGGATGCCTTGCGCGAGAAGGGCCGTTCGGTGGACACCGAAGGCTTCGATGCGGCGATGGCCGAACAGAAGGCAAAGGCCCGGGCGGCTTGGAGCGGCTCTGGTGAGGCTGCGGATGGCGCGGTCTGGTTCGAGATCGCGGACAAGCATGGCGCGACGGATTTTCTCGGATACGACACTGAAGCCGCGGAGGGGCAGGCGTTGGCGCTGGTGCGGGATGGCGCGCTGGTCGATGCGATTGCCGAGGGCGAAAGCGGTTGGGTTGTGCTGAACCAGACACCGTTTTACGGCGAGAGCGGCGGTCAGGTCGGTGACACCGGCTGGCTGCGGCGGCTGGAAAACGAAGACGAGCGTGCGAGCGTGACCGACACCCAGAAGATGGGCGGCGGCAAGGTGTTCGCGCATCATGTGACGGTCGATCGTGGCACGATCAAACGCGGCGATGCCCTGGCTCTGGAGGTCGATCATGGCCGGCGCGGTGCCATCCGGGCGAACCACTCGGCCACGCACCTGCTCCACGAGGCCCTGCGCGAGGCGCTCGGGGATCATGTGGCGCAGCGTGGGTCGCTGAACGCGCCGGACCGGCTGCGCTTTGACTTCAGCCACGGCAAGGCGTTGAGCACAGAGGAAATTGCCAGGGTCGAGCAGGATGTGAACGCCTATATCCGGCAGAATTCGCCTGTGAACACCCGGATCATGACGCCAGACGATGCGCGGGCGATCGGTGCTCAGGCGTTGTTCGGTGAAAAATACGGCGACGAGGTGCGCGTGGTCTCGATGGGCGTGCAGGATGGTTCCGGCAAAGGCAGTGACGGCAAGACCTATTCGCTGGAGCTTTGCGGCGGCACACATGTGCGGCAGACCGGCGATATTGGCGCTTTTGTCCTGCTTGGCGACAGCGCTTCGAGCGCCGGGGTTCGCCGGATCGAGGCGCTGACCGGAGCGGTGGCTCTGGCGTATCTGGGGGCGCAGGAGAAGCGGCTCTCCGAAGTGGCGGGGGTTCTGAAAACGCAGGCGTCGGATGTGCCCGCGCGGGTCAAGGCGCTGCTTGATGAGCGCAAGAAGTTCGAAAATGAGGTCGCAATGCTGCGGCGCGAGCTGGCCATGGCTGGCGGCGCCGGGGCGGGCGTTTCTGGCGGCGAGACGCGCGAGATCAACGGGGTTAAGTTCGTGGCTCAGGTGCTCAGTGGCGTGACCGGCAAGGACCTGCCGCCGCTGATCGACGAGCACAAGACGCGCATTGGTTCGGGGGCCGTGCTGCTGATTGCGGACGCGGGCGGCAAGGCGGCGGTGGCCGCGGGCGTAACCGACGATCTCAAGGCCGGGCTGTCGGCTGTGGATCTGGTCAAGGCGGCTGTTGCCGAACTGGGCGGGAAGGGCGGCGGAGGTCGTCCGGACATGGCTCAGGGCGGGGGCCCCTCCGTCGAGAATGCCGATGCGGCCATCAAGGCGTCTGAAGCGGTGATTGCGGGCTGAGCCTGCTGCCCCGGAGATAATGCGGGGCAGCGTTTCGCCAGATATTTTTCAAGGAGAGACCAAGATGCCAGCACTCTGGATCGCACATGTGACCGTTACGGATGAAGAGGCCTACGGCAAATATGCCAAGCTGGCCGGACCGGCGATTGCCGATCACGGCGGCACGTTCCTCGCCCGGGGCGGGCGTTTCGTGCAGCTTGAAGGCAAGGAACGGCCGCGTAACGTGGTGGCCAAGTTCCCCAGCGTCGAAGCGGCGGTGGACTGCTACCACTCCGACGCCTACCAGGAGGCGCTGAGCCATGCGCGCGGCGCGTCGGAGCGGGAACTGATGGTGGTGGAAACCACAGATTGAGGTCTAGCCTTTTGACTTGAATGGGTTTTTGGGTGTGCGGTCCGTCGACAGAGACAGATCGCGCTCTGCCCCCATTCGATCAATGGCCAAGGCGACGTGTTCGGTTTCGATGGCTTGATCGCCTTGTTCGACGCGGATTAAATGCGCCTTGTGCAGCACTTCTGTATGGCTGCGCCCGAAGGGCGGTTCGAACTTGTAGCTGGCAAGCTCGATGGTCAGCCCGAGCGGATCGCGGAAATACAGCGAGTCCATGAAACCGCGATCACGCGCCGTGACGGAAATCCCGCGCGCCTCCAGACGGGCCTTGGCCGACAGCCAGTTGGCGCGGCTGATGTTGAAGGCAATGTGGTGGACGCAGCCCGGTTCCGTAGGTGTCGGGCGCCTGTCCGGGGTGCGATCCTCGGCCGTGAAAATGGTGATCAGCCGACCATCGCCAGGATCGAAATAGAGATGGCTTTGCTCCGGATCATCGAGGTTGGGTTGCTCGAAAACGAAGGGCATGCCGAGCACGCCTTCCCAGAAATCGATTGAACTCTGGCGGTTCGCGCCGACAAGGGTGATGTGGTGGACGCCTTGGGCCTGTACTGTCTGCATGGGGTTTCTCCAATTGTTGACCGTAACGTAACGCGTTTGGCCCGGAGATCACCTGTCCAAAGATGCGCACCGTCTGTGCGGTGCGCAAACCGGAATCAATGGTGGTAGCCGCAGAGCGAATAGACCGTGGCGGAGGTCTCCATCGCGCCGGTCGGTCGTCCGCTGCGGTTCGTCAGCTCAATGGCCCAGCTGCGGGTGGTCTTGGGATAGCTGCCGGACACAACCAAGGGGCCGTCGGGAAATATCCGCTTGCCTTTCTTGACGCCACCGGAGAGCGCATAGCCGTGGTGGCATTTGATCACCACCTCATAAGCATCGCCTGCGCCGATCACTGGCAACGCCACGGTGCGGCTTTCGATATCGTGCGCGACGGCGGGCGCTGCGATAGCGGTGGCAAAGAGGGCGGCAATCATGGTCTTGGAAAAATGGGTCATGGGACTGTTCTCACTGTTGCAATCGTCGGATCGGACGGCCTGAGCCGTCGCGAAATGCGACCAAAAAAATACTGGCCGCTGACGTAAGGGTAAGTGAGAATTGGCCGCGAGTCTATCTATGCGGTCGCCGGGGTAAGGGATTCCACCGTCGGGCGCAGGCCGGATTGATAAGGAAAAGGCGGCCACAGGGGCCAGCCCCTTACGGCAAATGTTGATTTAATCGCTTCTGTTGGCCGCACTGCGGCCAACATTACTCTCAAAAACAGCACCTTGAATGATCTCTCGAAGGAGGTAACAGGTGCTGGATCTCTCGAAAATATCTTCGACAGCCGATTCCGGACTGGAACGGCGTTTGCCTCCCGCATTCGAGGGGCTCGATCTCAACTTCTGCCGCAATCCGACTTGCGCGAGCTACGGCGTGCCGCCCGATCCGTTCAAGCGGCCCAACGGCGCGCCGCCTGCTCCGCCGGGAGTCTTGCGTGGCGAAGTGTCAGGCGCGAAGCACGCGGAATTTTTCCAGTGCCCGACCTGCAACAAGACAGCCAGGATCAAGAATAACAGGGCCGTCTGGGAAGAATACCAGCGACTCAAGCGGTTGCAAGAGTTCGATCCGACTGTCCCCTCATGCCGCTCGAAGGATTGCTTCGCACATGGCATGTCCCCGGACGAGCATCCGGAGTTCTACCGTCGCTACGGCAGGACCGCGAACGGTGACCCTCGCTTCCAGTGCGGCCTGTGCAAGAAGACCTTCTCGATCGGCAAGCCCGCCAGACGCCATCTGCGCAGCGACAAAAACCGGGTGATCTTCAAGATGCTCTGCAACGACGTCTCGCTCTCGAAGATCTGCAAGATCACCGACACATCGTATCGAGACCTATACGGCAAGATCGACTTCTTTCACGACCAAATCCAGGCCTTCATCGCCCAGCGGGAAGACTTCGGGCGGGTTGATTTCGGGGAGGTCGGGTCGCGGTTCGCCACGGATAGCCAGACCCTGATGCTGAATTGGCCCACGAAGCGCAAACGCACACCGGTGGCTGTTCAGCACCTCTGCACGGCCCACCACCGCTCGGGCTACATCATGGAAGCAGCGTTCCAGTTCGACCCGTCGATGACCATGGAGCAAGCCGAGGCGCAGTCTCTGGCTGCGGACGAGGACGATGTCTCGGTCGCCTTCCGCCAGCACGCCCGCGTCTGGACGCAGTCCGAGTTCGATCAATACCTGTTCAAGCTCCGCAAGCAGAAGAAGATCCCAGACACGGAACTCTACCAGTTGCCGCACGATGGTGCGCTGGTGCGCTACGACGTCTTGCAATGCGCGCACGCGCTTCGGGTCCGCGAAATGCTTTCAGGCACCGATGTGCCGCTTCTGCTCATGATGGACGACGACAAGGGCCTGCAACTTGCCTTTCATGCAGCTTTTGTCGATGAGATCCAGGAGAGGCGCGCCGATCTGGCCGTGGTCAGCTTCGACAAGGGCATGACGAACGATGCGCGCAATCAGGTCGTCGCCGCAGGTCAAAGCCTTCTGGCCGGACTGACCGGCACGCCCATCAGCGCCATTCGCGAGCTGCCGAACGAGGACTACGCGCAACTCGTCGATTTCGCCAGCTATATGCTCGTAGCCGGCTGGCCTATGGATAAGGGCAAGCGCTTCGCGTTTTCGCGAAAGTCCGAACCCAACAAGGTCGTCCGCATACCAACCTGGCGGCAAGGGCAATCTCCGATGTCCGCTGCGCGCCTGCTGCGTCGGGCAACGCTGCGCAGCGTGGACTCGTACTTTCACAAGTTCCGCTCGAATGTCAGGTTCGCAGCACGCCCGGCGATATCGGCCGGCTCGACCGGGCATGTCTGGGACAAGCATTATCTCTACAAGCCCGGGATGATGGGTAATCCCCCCCGATTTTAAGGGGCTGCAAACGTAGAATTTTCTCGGCAAGATGAACGAGGAGATTTCGAATGAA
>NZ_JBLZMW010000020.1:0-91200 GCF_048553275.1 Pacificoceanicola niger | reverse complement strand
ATCGTTGTCCCAGGGTCTTCCTCTCAGCCATCGCTCTGGCCGCAACCGTCATCTATTGGTTTTGAATCCTGACCCTAATCTTGCCTGTCCGCAATCTTGCGCCCAACATCTTTTGTCCAAAAGAGAGCGGCGGGGACATTCGCGGTGCCTCGGCTTGATGTGGTACGTTGTGCTATCAGCATGGGGTTGGTGTCGTGGCTGGGCAACGCAGGGGGAAGATCGACCATGCCGACAGCCAACTCGCCTGCCATCCGCGTTTTCCTGGAGTTTGCCGAGAACCGTCGCGTCTTGGCCCTCATCATATGGCCGTCGATAGCATGGTCCGAAGTTGCGACCTTGAACAATTGAACGTGGCCGACGTTTAGGCTTCAGGCCAGATCAAGGAACGCGCATCGAGCATGCTAAGAGGGGCTTGGCGGCTGGCCCGGTTCGAGATCACGGAAAACAACCGGAAATCGCTCTTCCGCTGGATGGAGGAGCCGTTGATGCTTGGCTCCCAATATCCGTGGCCGGGCCGGATCCGCGAGCCTCTGGATGTCTTGACCTGGCCGTATGCCGTCTCGTCTGGGAGTGGGCAGGCTCCATCGGTCTGGACCCTATATCCCATGGCACTTACTCCATGCGTCGAACGAAAGTCGCGGAGACTATCGGAAGCCGGGGACCCTCTGCGCCATTCAACTTCTGCTCGGACACACCAAGAAGGAAAGTAAGGTCAGGTATCCGGGCGCGGACAAGGAAGGTGCCCTCGTCCTCTGCGAACGTGTTGAAGCAAAAGCACTGGGCCGCTGTCACTGGCGGCTCTGTGCTGTCATTCGTGCTTGGCGCTGCAGTGGGTCGGTCCCGACCCATCGCGCCAACTTCAGGGTCATCTCGCGTCGCGCTGCACCCCAAGGTTCTGGCGAGCTGAATTTTCTCTACTCTCTGCCAGGTTACCGCGGACTGAGCGGTATTCAAGTCAATGATATCCGTTGGCCGCAACCTTTTCCGTTCTTCCATATGCGGACCCCTGGCACTCGGTCAAAGGCCGTATTTTCTGAGGATTTCCTCGATTGCCGCATCCTGGGCGGCATCCGGCAGCAATGCTGGCTGGCGCGACAGCCCGACAGAGGGGTCACGCAAGTAGAGCGCACGTTTGACAAGGGCGGGCGGGAAGCCCAGCTTGTACAGATCCGTGCGGAAGTTCGAGTAAATGGTTTGCGCCTCGGCAGCACCCGCCGCGTCCCCGGCATTGAAGCAGGAAACGATCCGAGCCAGCACGTCGGGCAGGACGTTGCCCAGCCCTGAGATGCAGCCGCGCGCGCCGTTTGTCAGCGCCCAGTTCACAAGGTGGTCGGGCCCGGAATAGACGTCAAAGCCGTCGACCTCGCGGCCGACGGCCAAATACGCTTCGAGTGTTTCCTGGGCGCCGCCGGAATCCTTGATCCCGGCAATGTTGCCATGGGTGGCCAGCGTGCGTGCGGTGTCCGGTTCGATATGGTTCTGGGTGCGGGCAGGGATATCGTACAGGTAGATTGGTGTCTCGACCGCATCAGCGACCGTGGTGAAATGCCGGATCAGCCCCTCTTGCGTGCAGGCGATAAAAAACGGCGTGATGACCGCGATCCCGTCCACGCCGATCCGGTCGAATTCGCGAGACAGCAGCGTCGTCTCGAAAGTGGCGGGCATGCCGGCGTTGACGATGACCTCGGCGCGACCTGCCACCTCGTCTACGACCTCGCCACACAGACGGACCTTTTCGTCAAAGGTCAGGGCCGAGAAATCACCATTCGTGCCCGCGCAGAGGATATGGTTGCCCGCTTCGATTTGACGACGAACCTGAGCGCGAGTGGCGCTGTAGTTGATCGTTTCGTCATCGTTGAAGCACGTCACCAAGGCTACAAAGGCTTTCTTGTCGGTCATCCGGGTCATCCTCTCTTGGCCGCGGTCAGTCGGGCGCCGTAATCCAGCGCACAGATCATGTTTTCATGGTTCGCCGTGCCGGTTCCCGCGATATCGAAGGCGGTGCCGTGATCGACCGAACAGCGGTCGATCGGCAGTCCAAGCGAGACGTTTACGGCAGTGTCAAAGGCCACCAGCTTGATCGGGATATGCCCTTGATCGTGGTACTGCGCGATCACGAGATCAAACGCCCCGTTATAAGCGCGGTAATAGACCGTATCGGCCGAGATCGGCCCGACCACGTCGATGCCCTCGGCCCGAGCCTGCGCGACAGCGGGGGCAATCTGGTCGTCATCCTCGCGCCCGAACAGGCCGTTTTCGCCGCAATGCGGGTTGATTCCCGCGACGGCGAGACGCGGGTTTTCGACACCCATGCGCTGGAAATGCCTGTGGCCGGTGCGGATCGTGTCCAGCACGCGCTGGCTCGTGGCGCGGCCGATGGCGTCCTTCAGCGAGACGTGGGTAGACACGTGAATAACATCCAGTCGCTCGGATGCCAGCAGCATCCAAGACGATTTCGAGCCGGTCAGATGCGCCAGCATCCCGGTGTGGCCGTCATAGTGATGGCCCGCGGAATTCAGCGCTTCCTTGTTGATTGGGGCGGTGACGATGCAGGCGGCCTTGTCAGCCATGCTTAGCTGCACTGCGCGCTCGATGTAACGAAAGGATGCTTCGCCACAGGCGGGCGACAGAACGCCAAACTTGCCCGGGAGGCCATCCACCGCAAT
This sequence comes from Pacificoceanicola niger, assembly GCF_048553275.1. Classification (NCBI taxonomy): domain Bacteria; kingdom Pseudomonadati; phylum Pseudomonadota; class Alphaproteobacteria; order Rhodobacterales; family Roseobacteraceae; genus Pacificoceanicola; species Pacificoceanicola niger. The sequence goes on along the minus strand of NZ_JBLZMW010000020.1, from coordinate 88,534 downwards.
ATGATCGACCCGGATTCCGTCGCCGTCGTCCTTTGGGCCGATAATCGGAAGCGTAACGCCGGTGCTCTTGGCTGCACGGGTCAGGGTTTCGACGTCCCCGATCACCACTGTCTGCGCGCGCAGTGCGGCATCGCGTGCGGCGAGCGCCTTGACGGTGACCTCTGGGCCGACGCCAGACGGGTCCCCCATTGTGATGACGATTGGCGCACTCATCTCGTGTCTCCCGGATTGACAACCCTGCAAAGCAGTTAACCTATAGGTAAAACAACTTCAACCGGAGAAAAACATCTGTTAAACCATATGAAAAACGGAAAAACTCTTTCCGGACGATGGTGCTTCGGATGCGAAGCGACCGCAAATCGCCAAAATAGGTAAACATGATAAAACCGGTGCTCATTCTGGCTGACGATCTGACCGGCGCACTCGATTCGTCGGTGGGCTTTGCCGATGGCTTGCGGCGTGTGGTCGTTGCGCGCAGCCCCGAAGCGGTCAGCGATGCGTTGGAGCAGAAGCCGGACGTGCTGGCCATCAATACCGGCAGTCGCGAAGGGGCCGAGGCCAGGGCTGTCTCGCAGGTTGAGGCCGCTTTGGCGCAGCTGGATCTCGGCGCATTCGGCGTGATCTTCAAAAAGGTCGACTCGCGGCTCAAAGGCCATGTGGCGGTGGAAACCGGGGTTTTGGCTATGGCCGCGCGCCGTGCGCGACATGTGGCATGCCCGGCAATCCCCGACATGGGCCGGATCGTGTTGGATGGCGCGTTGTGCGGCGGTGGCGTGGCGCTGCCGATCCCGGTGGCGGAGGCATTCGCCGGTTCCGTCACTGTCCCGGACGCGGCCACGAACGCGGATCTCGATGCGTTGGTGCGGGGTGAGCTGAACGATACGCTTTGGATCGGCGCACGCGGGCTGAGCTTTGCCCTTGCACGGGCGATGGGGGTTTTCAGTCCCAGGGCGGCGCGACCTGATGGGCCGATTCTGATCGTCAATGGCTCTCGCGATCCCATTACCGTTGCGCAGATCGAGGCGCTGACCGGACTTGTTCCGGTCCTGCATGCGCCGGGTGGGGTCACACCCGATGCAATCACGGAGACAGGATCTTCGGCACTGTCGATTTCAGAAGGGGCCGGACTGGTCGACGGCGAGCAAGCGGCCCGACGCTTGGCCGAAGGGGCCGCGCGGCTCGCCCGACAGGTGCGCCCGGCCTCAATCATCCTGTGCGGCGGCGAAAGCGCCCAGGCCTGTCTGGACCAACTGGATGTGAACAGTTTACGAGTGATGGCAGAGGTGCAACCGGGTCTGCCGCTGTTCGAGGCGCAGATGCCATGGGGGCCGGTGCAATTCGTGACCAAATCGGGCGGCTTTGGCGTAAGAACCAGTCTGGTCGACATCGTGACCGATACAAAAGAATGGCGGTGAAGGAAGTGAAGATGACCCAACAGGATACTGCCCGACCCAGCCGCCAGCCGCTGTCCGACAAGATATATCAGGCACTGAAGAACCGCATCACGCGCGGACATTACAACGCCAACGAAAAGCTGCCGGCGGAAAAGGACCTGTCTTTGCAGTTCGGAGTCTCCCGTCCTGTTCTGCGCGCCGCGCTGGAGCAGTTGCGCGAGGACGGGTTGATCGTCTCACGGCAGGGGGCGGGGAATTTCGTGCGGCTTAATCGCGAAACCGCGCTGGGCTACACTCCGGTTGAAACCTTCGCAGACATTCAGCGCTGCTATGAATTCCGCTTGACGGTCGAGGTCGACGCGGCCGGTCTGGCCTGCACCCGGCGCAATCGGGGAATTCTGGATGAAATGGCTGCCGCGCTGGATCTGTTGTCCGATGCGACCGGGTCCAAGATGCATCGGGAAGATGCGGATTTCGCCTTTCACCTCGCCATCGCCCGGGCGTCGAATAACCAGTATTACGCCGAAACGCTCAAGGCACTGCGGGCGCATATCTATGTCGGCATGAAGATGCACGGCGACGCGCTGATGTCAGACGGTGCGGCGGCGCTGGAGCAGGTGCTGGAGGAGCATCGCGAGATTTACAATGCGATCGTCGATCGTGATGCTGACCGTGCCCGCGCTGCCATGCGCCTGCATATCGTGCATTCGCGCGAGCGTCTGTTCGGTGCGGGGATGCTGGACCTGGCGATGCCCGAGGCGTGAGCGGCCTCGGGCGATCTGGTCAGTACGCGTCGCGGTAGATCGCGTGAACGTCGTCGATGCTCATGTCGCGCGGGTTGTTGTCCATGAGGCGGCGGATGGCGTGCGCCTCGGCGGCCCAATCGGCCAGCGCAGCCTCATTCGCGCCGTGGTTGCGCAGGCGCATCTCTATGCCTAGCCCCCCGCAGAACCCGAACGCGGCCGCCTTGAGGCCGTCCTGCGTATCGGCCCCCGTCAGGCCGAGCGCAGCGGATACTTCGGCGGTCTTGCTCCCAGCTACGGGCAGGTTGTAGGCCAGCACATGCGGGAAGATGATCGCGTTTGCCAGGCCATGCGGCAACGACAGCCGCGTACCCAGCGGATAGGCCAGCGCGTGCCCGGCGGCGGTGTTCACTGGGCCAAGGCAGATGCCACCGTAGTATGACGCCAGCATCATGCCCGCGCGGGCTTCACTATCGGTGCCATTGGCCACGGCGCGTTTCAGATACCTGCCGACCAGGGACACGCCCATACGGGCAAAGCCGTCGATCAGGTCATGTGCCTTGACGTTGGTAAACGCCTCGACGCAATGGGCCATGGCATCGACCCCGGTGGCGGCCGTCACGGCAGGCGGCACGGAGTAGGTCAGTTCCGGATCCAGAACCGCAAGATCGGCGATAAGGTGAGGGCTTTCGACCGCGACCTTGGATTTCGTAGCGGGGTCGGTGACAAGCGCGCGGATGCCCGCCTCTGACCCGGTGCCGGCGGTGGTTGCGACCTGAAACAGTCGGGTGCGGCGACCGGCGACCTTGTTCGGCCCGGCCACATCCGCCAGCGCCTGCTCGCCGTCCCAAAGGGCTGCGACCAGTTTCGCGATGTCCAGAACGGAGCCGCCGCCCAGACCGACGACGAGATCCGGGGCATGGGCGCGCGTGGCTTCCAGCACCTTTTCAAAGGCGTGAATGTCCGGCTCCGGTGGGACATCATCGATTACCAGCACCTCGCCCGTCAGGCCCAGCCGCTCGCAATATTCCGCGGTGGGTCCGGAGGCGATCACGACCGGGCGGTTCGCGTCAGAGGCCAGATCGCCAACCTTGGCGCTGGCACCGACACCAATTTCCAGCCGTTTGGGCTGATGGATGGCAATCAGGCGATCCATGGTGGACATGTGTCGTTCCTTTCAAGAGATTTGTGCGACGAGACCGACAACGGTGTCCGCGTCGAGACGCACATGCCGGATGGCGCGGCGGTATAGGGTATAGGCGATGTCCAGTCCGCCATCGGCGCGCGGCAGCAGGACGGGGTAGGACAACTCCTTGTTCTTGCCGTCGATCGAATTGTTCGACAGGCAGGTGCCGGGGCTGTCCTCGACCACGTAGCGGATCGGGAAGGTCTTGCCGTCATCGGCGGACAAGCAAAGCGCCAGGGGACCGCGCTCGACACCCCAGATCGGCTTGCAGCCGTCTTGGGCCTCGGGGCGGTCGTCCTGCTCTTCAAGCTCGTCATACAGCGAGGCCCGGCGGGATTGTGACGTGGCCGCCGAGATCGGGTTGCAGACCATGCCCAGAACGCCTCTGGCCAGAGGCGCGACCCCGATCGAGCTGTTGTTGTTCGGCACGTCGGTCGGTGCCGGAGCGGACCAGCTGCGCCCGCCATCATGGCTTTCGCAACGATGCACGAAGTCAGATTGACGACGGCGGAAGAACGCAGCCATACCGTCCGACGTTTCGACCGGGGTCATGTGAACGCAGCCCGCTGAGGCCGGCACGTCGGTCACGGTCCAGCTTTGGCCTGCATCGGTACTGACGCCGAGGGCCGCCGTGTCAAACGCGCCCGTCCAGCGGACGCCGTCGCGGGGGTTGCAGCGAAACAGCGGCAGGACCCAAGCGCCATCGTTGCGAACAAACGGCCGGGCGCGGATGAACGTGCCATTCGGCAGGTCAATATCGCGGGCCTCGCCCGGGACCAGCCGGTCGCTTTCACGCCGGATGGGGCGCATGATGACGCGGGCTTCGTCCTGATTGCCATGTGGCTGGGCAGTATTGAACAGCCACAGCGCGCCATCGGGCGCGGTGAACAGAACCGGGTTCTGCTCGGAGTGGTCCGGATCGTTGGTCAGCGGCGTGGCGGGGCCCCATTGGTCGCTGCCTTCGTCGAGTATCGATGCGTGGATCGAGATGTCGGACTTGCCTTCGAGCGTTCCGCCGAACCACGCGCAGGCGAGCGCGCCGTCTGGAAGGCGGGCCAGAAATGCAGCGTGATTCTGGATCGTGTCAGCGGGCAGAATCGTCCAAGCGCCGCCGTCGCGTGGCGTCAGCCTGCCATTCATGTTGGTGGCGATCTCTTCCGGCGTCATGCCGACCTCCTCTTGATCCTCACAATGCCGCCGGAGCCTGCTGCAAACCTGACAAGTTGTCAAGTTGGCTGGGTCATTTCAGGGGTGTTCCGTGCACATCGGTCGCGTCTTTTGAAGTATAATTGTCTATTTTCAGTTGGATAATCTGATATTTTCAACTTCGGAAACTTCTGATTGACAGCGGTTTTCAACTTTACCAATATGCATCTCGCAGTCTGCGTTGCCGACACGGACCAGTTGGGCGACCCAAGGGAGGACCGCTGGGTGGCCCACGCAGCTTTGCTGTTTTCGGTACTATCGAGGCGAGACGTCTCAAAGGGAGGATACATGAACAAGACATTGCTTCTGGGAGGGCTGTTCGCTGCGTCGACGGCACTGACCCCGGCCTTTGCGCAAGATAAGAACGTCACCATCGTTCTCGCCGAAGAGCCCGATCTGGTTGAACCCTGCATGGCGACGCGGTCCAATATCGGGCGCATAGTGCTGGGCAACATCGGCGAAACCCTGACCGAGCTCGACGTGCGCGGCGACGAAGGCCTGAAGGCGCGTCTGGCCGAAAGCTGGGAGTTGGTCGATGACAAAACCTGGCGCTTCCATTTGCGTCAGAGCGTGACTTTTTCTGATGGGTCGGCCTTTGATGCCGAGGACGTGAAGCATTCGTTCGAGCGCGCCGGGTCTGACCAGATCACCTGCGAAATCTCGCGCTATTATGAGGGCATCTCGATCACGCCTGAAGTGGTCGACGCGAACACCATCGACTTCACCACCGAGCCGGCGCAGCCGATCCTGCCGCTGTTGATGTCGCTCTTGACCATCGTGCCGTCCGAGACGCCGATCGAGTTCACCCGCGAGCCCGTCGGCACCGGCCCCTATGTGATGTCCGACTGGCAGCCGGGTCAGAGCATCACTCTGGAGCAACGCGAAGGGTACTGGGGCGATGCGCCCGCCGTCGAAAAGGCCACCTATGTCTTCCGCAACGACGCGTCCGTGCGGGCGGCCATGGTCGCCGCGGGCGAGGCTGATATCGCGCCGTCGATCTCGGCAACAGACGCGACGACCGACATGGATGTGGGTTATCCGAACTCCGAAACCACCTATCTGCGCATTGATCACACGATGGCGCCGTTGGATGACGCGCGCGTCCGTGAAGCGCTGAACCTTGCCATCGACCGCGAGGCCTTCGTAGGGTCGATCCTGGCCGATGGCACGCAGCTGGCCACCGCCATGACCGTGCCAACCACGCTGGGCTGGAATTCCGAAACCGAAGCCTGGGGTTATGATCTCGATCGCGCCAAGGCGCTTCTTGCCGAGGCCAAGGCCGATGGCGTGCCGGTCGAGAATGAGATCCTTTTGGTGGGCCGCACCGCGAACTTCCCCGGCGCGACCGAAACCTACGAGGCGATCCAGTCGATGCTCGCCGAGGCCGGTTTCAACGTCCGCCTGCAGATGGTCGAAGTCGCCGAGCACGAGCAGTACTACTCGAAGCCCTACGTTCAGGATCAGCCGATCCTCGTCGGTGCGCAGCATGACAACTCGCGCGGCGACCCGGTCTTCTCGATGTATTTCAAGTACCACTCCGAAGGCCGTCAGTCCGGTATCGCCGACGCCAGGGTCGATGCTCTGATCGATCAGGCGACCGCGGCAACCGGCGCAGAGCGCGAGGCGCTGTGGTCCGAGCTGTTCGGCTACCTGCATGACGAGGTGATCGCCGACGTGCTGCTGTTCCACATGGTTGGGCAGGCGCGCGTGGGCGAGCGGGTGGATTTCACCCCGACCATCGCGACCAACAGCCAGCTGCAGTTGTCGGAAATCGGCTTCAAGTAAGCGAAGCCAAATGACCAGCGCGCGAGGGGGCCTCTCCTCGCGCGTGCCTTTTCAGGGAGCCTGTCATGAGATCGATGTTGGGGAAGCGGGCACTGTCGAGTTTCGTCTCGCTTTTTGTGCTGATCGTGCTGGTCTTCTTTCTGTCGCGCCTCACCGGCGACCCGGCCAGCCTGTATCTGCCGGTCGACGCCTCTGACGAGATGCGCAACAATTTCCGCGAGATACACGGGCTGAACGACCCGGTTCTGGTGCAGTTCGGGCGCTATCTGGGTGACCTTGTCCAACTCGATTTCGGTGAGAGCCTGCGCAAGGCCCGCCCGGCGCTGGAGGTGGTGACGGAGGCTTTTGTCTGGACGCTGTGGCTGGCGCTCATCACCATGACACTGGTGACGGTGGCGGCCATTGTTGTCGGCTCACTGGCGGCGTTCAACGTGGGCAAGCGCTTCGACAGGTTCGCATCCGTGCTCTCGTTGATCGGCGCCTCGGCCCCGGATTTCTGGATCGCCATTGTCGGGATCGTGGTGTTCTCGGTTAACTTGGGCTGGCTGCCGACCTCTGGCACAGGCACGATCTGGCACTGGATTTTGCCGATCTCGGTGCTGTTTATCCGCCCCTTTGGCCTTATCCTGCAAATCGTGCGGGGCTCCATGATCAATGCGCTGGGGTCCCTTTACGTCAAGACCGCCCGCGCCAAGGGGGTCAAGAACGCTCCGGTGATCTTTGTCCACACCCTGCGCAACGCCATGCTGCCGGTGATCACCGTGATCGGCGATCAGGCGGCGGCGCTGCTGAATGGTGCTGTGGTGGTCGAGACGATCTTTGGCTTTCCCGGTGTCGGCAAGCTGATGATCGACTCCATCCTTCAGCGCGATTTCAACGTGATCCTTGCGGCGATCATGGTCACCGCCATCGCCATTTTCATCATGAACATCCTGATCGACATTGCCTATGCGCTGCTCGATCCGCGGATCCGGACATGAGGGCCTGACCATGAGCGACAGTATTCTCCGCAACACAGGCCGCAGCGGCCCGCGCCGCTTTGTCGGGATGCTCGTCGCCGACAAGCTGGCCTGCGCCGCTGCGCTCTTCCTGCTGCTCGTGTTCCTGTGCGCGGTTTTCGGACCGGCGCTGCTGGGCGATGCCGTAACCGGCACAAACCTGCGCGCCCGCAACGCGCCGCCCTTCAGCCTCGACCGGGGTTGGCTGTTCTTGCTGGGCGGCGACGCACTGGGCCGCCCCTTGCTGGCGCGGATTGTCGTTGCGGCACAGAACACCATCATCATCGCCGCCAGCGCGGTCGCCGTATCGCTGCTGATCGGCTCGACCTTGGGTCTGATCGCCGGCTATGCCGGGAAATGGACCGGCGAGGTCATCATGCGGCTCGCCGATGTCATCATGTCCTTTCCGTCGCTTCTGCTGGCGGTGATCGTGCTCTACGTTCTGGCCCCGTCGGTTGCCAATCTGGTGATCGTGCTGGCCATCACCCGCATCCCGATCTACCTGCGCACCACCCGCGCCGAGGTGCTGGAGGTCCGCGAACGCATGTTCGTACAGGCCGCGACGGTGATGGGCGCGTCCAGCACCCGGATCATGTTTCGCCACATCGTGCCGGTGATCCTGCCGACGCTGCTGACCATCGCGACGCTGGATTTTGCATTCGTGATGCTGGCGGAGTCGGCGCTGTCTTTCCTTGGCATCGGAATCCAGCCGCCGGAAATCACCTGGGGCCTGATGGTCAGCCAAGGGCGGCAATACCTGACCACGGCCTGGTGGCTGGCCTTCTGGCCGGGCTTGGCGATCATCCTGACGACCATGTCGCTCAACCTGTTGTCGAGCTGGATGCGTGTGGCACTGAACCCGACGCAGCGCTGGCGGCTGGAAATCGGAGGCAAGACCAATGGTTGACCACCTTCTGGAGGTTCGCGACCTGTCGGTGCGGTTCCACACCACCGGCGGGACCGTCAAGGCGGTCAATGGCGTCTCTTGGCATCTGGACCGGAGCGAGACCTTGGGGATCCTGGGCGAAAGCGGATCTGGCAAGTCGGTCTCGGCCTCGGCGATCATGAACTTGATCGACATGCCGCCGGGCGAGATCACCAGCGGCCAGATCCTGTTCGACGGTGTTGACCTGTTGAAAGCGCCTGCGGAAGAGCGGCGCCGCCTGAACGGCAAGCGCATCTCGATGATTTTTCAGGACCCGTTGGGGCATCTGAACCCGGTCTATCCGGTCGGCTGGCAGATTGCCGAAACCGCGATGGCGCATGGCGTGGCCAAGATCGAGGCCTATGATCGCGCCCTGCACCTGCTGGACCGGGTGGGCGTGCCGGACCCGAAAGGGGCCATGCAGAAATACCCACACCAGTTTTCAGGCGGGCAACGACAGCGGCTGATGATCGCGATGGCGCTGGTGCTGAAGCCCGACATCCTGATCGCGGATGAGCCAACCACCGCGCTGGACGTGACCGTTCAAGCCGAGGTTCTGTCGCTGCTGGAGGAATTGCAGCACGAAACCGGCATGGGCCTGCTGTTGATAACCCACGATCTGGGCGTTGTGGCCGAAGCCTGCGACCGTGCGGTGGTAATGGAACAGGGCTGCATCGTCGAGAGCGGCACGCCCCGCGAACTGTATCACAACGCCCAGCACCCCTATACACAAAAACTGCTGGCCGCTGCGCCCGGCAAGGGCGAGATGCGCACCCCGGCCGATGACCGTCAGCCGATCCTTCAGGTGCGCGGTCTGCGCAAATCCTACGGAGCATTCGATGCACTCCAGTGTGCCGATTTCGATTTGCATGCCGGGGAAACCCTGGCTGTCGTGGGCGAAAGCGGCTCGGGCAAGTCGACCATCGCCCGGCTGATGCTGCGCCTCGAAGACGCAACGGCGGGCAGTGTCACATGGAAGGGCGAGGACCTTTTGACCAAGTCCCGCCGCGAGATGGGCAAGCTCCGCCGCCAATTGCAGATGGTCTTTCAGGATCCGACCCAATCGCTGAACCCGCATATGTCGGTGTTTGACATCATCTCCGAGGCATGGGTGATCCACCCCGACATCCTGCCAAAGGCGCATTGGCGCGACCGTGTGGCCGAGTTGCTGGATCAGGTGGGCCTCAGCCCCGAACACGCGCAACGCTATCCGCACCAGTTCTCCGGCGGGCAGCGGCAGCGCATCGCCATCGCCCGCGCGCTCGCGCTGGAACCCGACCTGATCATCTGTGACGAGGCGGTTTCGGCGCTGGACGTGTCCATTCAGGCGCAGGTGATCGCCCTTCTGGGCGAGTTGCGCGACCGGCTGGGGATCGCCTTTATCTTCATCGCGCATGACCTGCCGGTGGTGCGTGATTTCGCGGATCGCGTGTTGGTCATGGAAAGGGGACGGATCGTCGAACAAGGCACTGTCAGGCAGATCTTCGAAGCCCCGCGCGAACCGTATACCCAGCGCCTGCTGGCTGCGGGCCTCGATGCCGACCCGGATGTGCAGGCGGAACGCCGCGCCGCGCGACTGGAACTCACGAAATGATCGGCGTCCTGAGCTATTTCAAATGGTCCTTTGCCGTGACTGTCCTGGGGCTGGTGCTGGCCGCATGGCTGGGCTGGCAGACGCTGGGAACAGCCGGCGGGACGGCCTCGTTCCTGTTGATCGGGCTGGTGCTGGCGGTTCTGGAAATTTCGCTCAGCTTTGACAACGCCATCGTAAATGCCAACAAGCTCAAGGACATGACGCCAGTCTGGCAAAAGCGTTTCCTGACCTGGGGCATCCTGATTGCCGTGTTTGGCATGCGCATCGTCTTTCCACTTTTGGTGGTGGTGATCGCGGCGCATATCGGGCCGATCGACGCCGTGATCCTCGCTGCGCGCGAGCCGCAGGAATACGCGCGCATCATCGGCGACGCGCATCTGTCGATTTCGGCCTTTGGCGGTAGTTTCCTGATGCTTGTGGCGCTGAACTACTTCATGGATGAGGAAAAGGACGTGGACTGGGTGCGCCTGGTCGAAAGCCGCATGCGCGCCTGCGCCGCGGTCAAGGGGCCGGAAGTCGCTGTGGTGTTGGGCATTGCAACAGCCTTTACCGTGCTGCTGCCCGAGGGAGAAGGGGCCGAGTTTCTGTTCGCCTCGGTCTGTGGCGTGCTGACGTTTCTGGGCGTCGAATTGATCGGCCACGTCCTGGACGCCCAGCAAGGAGCCGCCAGCGCCGCCGCCAAGGGCGGCCTTGGTGCCTTTCTCTATCTCGAAGTGCTGGATGCCTCGTTCAGCTTTGACGGGGTGATCGGTGCCTTTGCCTTGACGCAGAACCTGTTCCTGATTGCCATTGGGCTGGGTATCGGTGCGATGTATGTGCGGTCCATGACACTGATGCTGGTGGAACGCCGGACGTTGGCCCAGTTCCGCTATCTCGAACACGGCGCGTTCTATTCCGTACTGGTGCTGGCCATCATCATGTTCGTACAGTCGCTGGTGCATATCCCGGAGGTCATCACCGGCCTGTTCGGGGCCTGCCTGATCGGTCTGTCGCTGATCGCCTCGATCCGGCACGAACGCTACGCCGAAGGACACTGACATGGCTTCCCGCATCTCTCGGCGCGCGTTATGGCTGCAAAAGATCACGGACGAAGTCGTAAGCCAGATCCGTCGCCGGATCGATTTGCACGCACTGAGCGCCGGGCAATCGCCGGGCACGCGCGATGAACTCGCCGCGGAGTTTGTCACGTCGACCTCCGTGATCGACCGCGCTTTGGATCAATTGGTTGAAGACGGCGTGCTCGTGCCGTCGGAGGCAGGTCCGGTCGTCGCGACAGAGCAACCGGCGAGCAACGGTTTTGCCATTTCGCCAGCCCAGACCTTGCAGGACGTGCGCGCGATCCTCGAACTGCGGCTGGGGCTGGAAACAGTGTCCGCCGGGCTCGCTGCGCTGCGCCGGGATGAGGCGCAACTTGCCGCGATCCGGCAAGCCGCCGCCGCGTTTTCGAATGCCGAGGGAGACACTGCGGCCCAGGCCGATATCCATTTCCACCGAGCCATCGCGTCAGCGGCGGGCAATATTTATCTGCTCGACCTTCTGGACTATCTCGGTCCGTTGCTGATGCCGCGCCGACGCATCCTTCTGCCCAAGACCCCCGGCACCGAACGAGACGGAAACCTGGAACAGTCCGAGCAGGAGCATGCAGCCATCCTTGCGGCCATCACCGCCCAGGAACCGGAAGCCGCAGACCAAGCTATGCGCGCCCATCTCCTGCGCGCTCTGGCGCTGATCGAGCGTAGCGGACGATAGTCAAGCCGACTACCCTATTCCCAGGACCTAAGGCGCTCGGTGCAGCGTTCTGCGCACTACCGCCGCTCGTCCCGGCCGCAGCGACTGGCCGCTGTACGCCGATTTCATGGGAAGACCGCGCTCGTTGGCGCGGAGCCTCGATGACTGAAGTGGGCGCGCGCCTGCTCTGCAGGGACTTTCGCGGGTGCTGCGGTGCACGAAGGATCTCGGCCGGTTTGCGAAGGTTCTGGGCCGTGGCGGCGAGGCGGAACGCGTCATTTGCGCCGCGTCGAGCACGTAATCGAGCCCGCGCCATGCCGGGAATAGGCGATTGTATATTTGACAAACCCTAGGGCTCGGGTGGACTTGGATTGGCCTTCCGGTCGTGCCGCAATTTCCCCAATTCCACATCAACCCACATTTCCAAGTCAGAAGGGCTGCTTGCTTCGGCTTCGGCGCGGGTCTGCTTGCGCTCCGTGTCCTGCGTGAAGATCTCATTCCAGAACGGCGCAAGGAAGACGCGGGCGTTGTAACAGATTGCCTTGGCTGCTGCGTCGACGTGGGGCGGCTCGGGGAGGCTGCAGAGGGTCAAATAACCCAAAATGTCGGGGATACCGCGGTCGAGAAACAGGGGCCCTGGGAGCGCCTGTGCGGCGCTGTCGGCACGCGGGTCCCGCTCCAGAATGCGTTCGGCATAGGCCATGCGATTCCGCGAGGGGAGGGCATCTCCGTCACGCGCTATCTCTTCGCGGATGATCGCGGGGCCGGATTCGCGGATCGTGTGGAAACCACGGCGGGCGGGCTCTGTGATCAGACTGATCTTGCCCGCACCGGGGCCGCCCGCCACGAGGAAGAAGTGATCGCTCATCGGCCATCCTCGGGTTTGACAGGGGAAGAGCTGCGCAGCGTTCAACACGCCATTGGCGTGGATCGGATCAGAATGGATTTTCGCAGGGAAAACAGCACCGCTCAAAGCGGCAGAGGCAAACTCTCTGTCAATAAAGGCAGGTTTATCCGATGCTTTTCGATGATATAATGGTGGAGCCTAGCGGGATCGAACCGCTGACCTCCTGCATGCCATGCAGGCGCTCTCCCAGCTGAGCTAAGGCCCCATCAATGTCGCATCGTGCTGGTCTGCGTCGATGCTGTGCGCGGGTGATTACGCAATGCTGCGGGCGGGATCAAGCGGAAAAATCCCGCCTCGCAAAAGTTTTTTCAGGACTCGTCGTCGCCTTCGTTGGACACATCTGCGATGTCATCCAGAGAGACGTTGTCATCGTCTTCATCTTCAAGAACCGTATCGTCATCGATGTCCACATCGACGTCGTCGTCGTCCAGCAGATCGACCTCTTCGGACTCTTTGCTGGCCTTGGCCTTTGCAGCCTTGTCTTCGCTGTCCGCTTCGATCTGGCCACGTTTTCCGGTGTCGAGGTTCACGACCTCTCCGGTGTAGGGGCTGACGATGGGATTGCGGTTCAGGTCATAGAAGCGCTTGCCGGTCGTCGGGCATACGCGCTTTTTTCCCCATTCTTCCTTGGGCATCAGAGATTCCCTTCAAACTCGTGGTCATGTCGACAATCCGGGCCAACTGCCATAACACATGGGCCATGTCAAAGGCTTTGGCGCGAAACAGGTGGACGTGCGGCATATGGGTCAAATCCGGCTACCCGGCAACCCTCCGATCGAGGTGATTTTGCGGCGGTCCGCGCAGGCGCGGCGGCTGTCGCTGAGGCTGTCGCGGCTGGATGGGCGCGTCACCCTCACATTGCCCAAAGGCGTCAGCGAACGCGAGGGCAGGGATTTTGTCCTGTCCAAGGAAAGCTGGCTACGCGGGCATCTCGATGGCCATGAGGCGGCCGTGGCTGTCGGGTTTGGCGCGGTGCTGCCGGTGCATGGTGTGACGCTCGCGGTGCAGGCTGGCGCGGGCCGGTCCGTGCGGCATGACGGTGCGGCGCTTCTGGTGCCGGGGGCGGCGGAACAGGTCCCGCGCCGGGTGCAGGCTTATCTAAAGACATTGGCACGCGACCGGTTGGCCGAGGCCTCTGATCGCTATTCGACGGCCTTGGGGCGGCCATACGCGCGGCTGACGTTGCGCGATACTCGCTCGCGCTGGGGGTCCTGCACGGCCGATGGCGGGCTGATGTACTCGTGGCGTCTGATCATGGCGCCGCCTGCGGTGCTTGACTATGTCGCGGCGCATGAGGTGGCGCATCTGGCGCAGATGAACCACTCGCCAGCCTTCTGGGCGGTGGTCGAGCGGTTGTATGGCGACTGGCGCGGCCCCCGTCGCTGGCTGCGCGAAGACGGACCTGCGCTGCACAGGTATCGCTTCGACTGAGCGCGGCAGACGGGGCGCAGCGCCAGTGGCACGTGTTTCAACTATTGACGCTGCACAGCTTGTGATCACAAATGAACGAATGCAAACGCCTGTCCCCCGTTCCGTCGATCCGTCGACCTCCGCCCATGACCGCGTCTATCGCGGGCTGCGCACCCGAATCATGCACGGGCAGATCGCCCCGGGGCAGGCGCTCACGCTGCGCGGATTGGGCAAGGAGTTCAATGTCTCCATGACCCCGGCCCGCGAGGCCATCAACCGGTTGGTGGCAGAAGGTGCGCTCAGCATGTCCTCCTCCGGGCGCGTGGCGACGCCGGAATTGTCGAATGAGCGGATCGAGGAACTGGCCGCGCTGCGTAGCCTGATCGAGGTGGAGCTGGCGTCCCGCGCCCTGCCGCGTGCGCATATGGCGCTGATCGAGCGGCTTCAGACGATCAATGGCACCATTGGCGACGTGGTCAGCAATCGCGATGCGGTCGGCTACATCCGCACCAATCTCGAATTTCACCGCACGCTGTACCTGCGGGCGCAGGCACCGGCGATGCTGGCCATGTGCGAAACGGTCTGGCTGCAGCTCGGGCCGACGATGCGGGCGCTGTATAGCCGCCTGCGCCGCTCCGAGCCGCCGCAATATCATCGGCTGATCATCGCCGCGCTCAAGGCCGGGGATGAGCCGGGACTGCGGCTTGCGGTGCGGTCGGATGTCACGCAGGGGCTGCGCATGCTTGCGGGCTGAGACCTGTTTGCACGACAAGGGAACGATGGAACCACTGGAGTCCGACCCATGTCGCAAGCGCATCCGCGTAAACAGGTCCTGATCAAGTTCGCGCTGCTGATGGCGCTTTTGATCGGCTATTTCTTCTATCTCTGGGTGAAATTCGACGCGGCGACCGGGGCGGTGACAGCGGCGCTTACGTGGTCCTTCTTCGTGCTCTGCACGCCGGTCGCCGATGCCGGTTTCCTGCTGGATTTTCCGCTGCGTTTGCTGTTTGGCATCCGTATGGTGATCTCGGAGGTCGTCGTTTGGGTTCTGGCGGGGGCGATCAACGCATCGGTTCTGCTCTGGGCACCGGCGTATTACGAAACGACGGTGCTCACTCGCCTGTTTCACCAGATCCTCATCACGCCGTGGCCCTATTGGGGCATCGTTCTGCTGAGCGGGGCGGGGACGTTCCTGTCTGTGAAGTTTGGCGATGAGTTGATGGACGTGCTCCACCACCGGGAGCGGGATTTCTTCCACTCGCATCAATTCAAGCAGGAGCTGATTCTGATCGCTTTCTTCTTGATGATCGTCTTTGGCTACTACGAGCTGATCTCGTCCCTGGGCCTCGAAGACGTGCTGTAAGACGAGGCCCCGGTGCGCTGCCGGGGGCCCATCTTGTGCGCGGTCAGGCCGTGGCTGCGCCAAGCGCCGTGTCGAGAAGGGCCTTGATGCTGGCTGTCGAGGTCTGGGCAACCACACGGCCAAGCTCTTGATCGCCTTTCAGAACCACCAGCGTGGAGCGGCGCGGGATGTTCAGGGATATGGTCATCGCGTCCTTTGAGTAGGTGTCCCAATCGACGTTGATAAAGGTGATCTTCCGTTCATAGGCCGGGTTTTCCGCCTTGAGCGCATCCAGAACCCGCTCTTGCGCCGCGCAGGTGCTGCACCAGCTGGCTTTGAAGTCGAGAAAGACGGTGTCCCCGGCCTTCAGGTGCTTGTCCACCAGCCCCGGCGTATAGTCGAGCGGGGCCGCCTGTGCGGCGAACGGCAGAGTGGCGGCAGCGGCGCCGGTGAGAATGAGAAAGTCGCGTCGTTTCATGAGAGAACTCCTTGGGGTCAGAGGGATACGGACAGGTCAATCAGCCAGGCGGGCAGGGCGGAGACCAGCCAGCCTTCGATATAGTGATGCCAGTTCAGCAAGAGCGCAGTGCCGACAAGGATGAAGGCGGCGCCGAGGATCGGGCGGGTCCGAACCGCGAGGCGCCGCAGAATGGCGTTGTGTTTGCCGATGGCTCCGCGTGTGCCATAGGCGAGGCCGAGGATCAGGGTCGAGACGCCAGCGGCGAAGCCCATCATGATGAGTGTCGCGCGCACCAGGCTCTCGCCCTGACTGGCCAGCCCGATGGCGCTGCCGAGGGTCGGGCCGATGCAGGGGCTCCAGACCGCGCCAAGCAGCAGTCCGCCAAGGAACTGCCCGCTCAGGCCGTTGCGGTCCACATGGTCCATCTGCTGATCGGCACGGGATGACAGGCCAGCGGTGGCGGTGGCCATGACCGCTCCGGCCTGCGGCAAAAGCAGCGCCGCGCCAAACAGGATCATCAACGCGGCCCCGGCCCTGGAGACGGTCTCGATGTCCAGTCCGATGGCCTGACCGAAGGCGGTGATGACAATGCCGAGGGTGACGAAGGACAGGCTGAGCCCGGCCGCCATGGCGACAGGGCCGAGCCTGCTTGCCTGAAGGGCGGTGGCAATAACAATCGGCAGCACCGGCACAACGCAGGGATTGATGAGCGTCAGCAGGCCCGCGCCATATGCAAAGAGGATCTCCATCCTCCATGTCTGGCAGGCCGGATCAGCGGCGTCATTAAACGAAAGCCTGACGAAGGGTCACATGGGTGTGGGAATTGTTTCGGTCCCGGACCGGTTCGGGGCAGCCGCGCCATGCAGCGTGTAAACGGCCAAGGCCGACAAATCGCGTCTATTGCAGATAGGCCATCGGGTCCGTGCTGTCGAAGCCCTTGCGAACCTCGAAATGCAGGAAGGACGGATCGCCCGCGCGGACCTTGCCCACGGACTGGCCCTTGCTGACCGCATCGCCCTTCTTGACGGTGATGTCATCGAGGTGCGTGTATACCGTGATCACATCGTCCGGATGGCGGATCAGCAGGAATTTCACACCCTCCGCCGTGGTGCTGATCGAGGCGACCTTGCCGGATGCGGCGGCCTTGACCGTGGTTCCGGCGCTGGCAGCAATGTCGATGCCCTCGTTCCGGCCCTTGGCGTAATCGCGGATGATGCTGCCGGAAACCGGCATGACCATGGCGGCGTTCGATGCGGCGGGTTTCGTCTGTGACTGGCCGATATCGGCCACGGGCTTTGCCGGTTTCGCCGTGGTGGTTGTGGTTTGCGCCGGGGGCAGGGTCTCGGTCGGCAGCGGCTTGGAAGCCGAGGGTGGCTGCGGTGTCGGCGACCCTTGGCCCGGTTCGGTGACGGCGGCGGTCTCGCGCTCTGGGGCGGCGTCCTGGGTGGGCGGAATCAGAAGGAATTGCCCTTCCCGCACGGAAAACTGCTGGTCCAGCGCGTTCCACTCGGCCAGCGCCCGCGGCGAGACATTGTAGAGGCGGGCAATGGTGAAGGCGGTCTCACCCCGGGCCACCTGATGGCGCACGGGCTCCACGCCGGATGGGCCGCTTTGCGGTTTGGGCGCGGTCGAGGCGGACCGTTCTATGGCATTGCCGGCGAGCGTCGCCACATCGACCTGCGCGGCAGGCCGGATCACACCACTGGCGGATTCCCCAACACGGCGCGGCAGAGCCACGATCTCGCCCCGGCGCAGCGGGTCTGTCGTCTTGACCCCGTTGTAGCGGGCCAGCTCATCCGCAGGCAGGCCCACGCGGCCTGCGACATCCGCCAGCGTATCGCCGCGCCGGGCGATGGCGACCTGGTAATTCGGATAGGACAGGACGCCCCGGTCATCCGGGCTCGGCCGGTTGTCGACGCGGGCGGTCTGGGCCGCGGTCGAAGTGTCGAAGGTGCTGCCCATGCGGCCGCGCATATCGAGGTCGATCGGTTGCGAGCAGGCGCTCAGCAACACGCCGACGGCGATGGCGGAGGTCAGGCGAAAACGGCCTCGGGACGTGCGGGGAAATGTCATCTCGATATCCTCATGCGCGCCTCCCTGTTCCCGGGAGGTTGCCAAATTACGCGGGCGTCAGTCTTTGCCCAACCCTTCAACCAGCGGAACGAACCGAACCGGACGCAGCTCCTCGTAGTCGAAGCCGCCCTCGTGCCGTGTCACCCGGATCAGTCGTTGCACAGCATCGGACTGCCCCACCGGTACGACCATGATACCGCCAATCTTCATCTGGGCCAAGAGCGGGCCGGGCGGGTCTTCGGCCGCTGCGGTGACAAGTATGCGATCAAACGGCGCCTGATCGGGCAAACCGTGCGATCCATCGGCGGTAAAGACGGTGATATTGGTGATACCCTGATCATCAAAGACGCTGCGCGCCGCCTGAACAAGACGGCGGTGACGGTCCACGGTATAGACGCGCCGCGCCAGCTGGGCGAGGATTGCGGCCTGATAGCCGGAGCCGGTGCCCACCTCCAGAACCTTGTCGCGCGGACCGATTTGCAACGCCTGCGTCATCACCCCCACCACCGAGGGCTGGGAGATGGTCTGGCCGCAGGCGATGGGCAGCGGCATATCCTCATAGGCGCGATCGGTGAAATACCCCTGGATAAAGGCGCCACGGTCGACTCGCTCCATGGCCTGAAGCACGGCCGTGTCCGTCACGCCCTTCGAGCGCAACGCGAACAGGAACTGCATCTTGGCCTCGGCGCCCCATGTCATGCGAAGCTGTCTCTCAGGGCAGTCAGCATGGCGTGATCGGTCAGATCCGCGCGCATCGGCGTGACGGAGATGTAGCCTTCGAGGTTGACCGCCGCATCGGTGCCCTCGGCGGTGCCGACACGCTGATTGCCGCCCTTCGCCCAGAGAAAGCGCCGCCCGGAGGGGGAGACATGTGGCTCTACCGAAAAGCCGGTGTTCGGACGGATGCCCTGCGGGGCGAGTTTGACGCCGCGCACGTCGGCGGCGGGCACCGGCGGGAAATTCACGTTCCAGAACAGCGTATAGGGCTGATCGTCCGGCAGTTCCGCATCGAGAATCTGGCGAATGACTGCCGCGCCATGAGTGGCCGACCCTTCAAAGGGATTGTCGAGGGTCATGGTCTGAGGCCCGAGATACTGCGACAGCGCGATGGAGCGAATGCCCTGCAATGCGCCTTCCATGGCGCCGCCGAGTGTGCCGGAATAAAGCGCGTTTTCTGCGGAGTTGTTGCCCCGGTTCACGCCTGACAGGATCAGGTCCGGCGGTGTGTCCTTCAGCACGTCATGCACCCCGGCCAGCACACAATCCGCCGGGCTGCCCTCGGCGGCATAGCGACGCTCGCCCATTTGCGCGATCATCGTGGGGTGCGTGTAGGAAATGCAATGCGCCACGCCCGATTGTTCAAAGGCGGGGGCCACGACCCAGACTTCACCGTCCGGGCCCGCGATGTCGGCGGCAATGGCCTCCAGAACGGCCAGACCGGGTGCGTTGATGCCGTCGTCGTTGGTGATGAGAATGCGCATGAAAAACCCCGTCCTTGCCTTTCGCCCTCAATAGGCGAAGGGGGGGATGCGAGCAAGGTGCGCCGGGCGGGGCGCCGTGATGTGTTTCTTATCGGCAAAACGCGTGGGGGCTTTGCGATGGTGCTGCGCAATCGGGATGGGCGATCAGGCCGCCAGCCCTTTGCTGCCGAGGCCGAGGAACTTGCTCCGCCGCAACGAGATCAGATCCTTGCGGGATGCGCCGGACAGGTCTTCGAGCATACCGGCGATAGTCTTGCCGACCAGCTGGATCGTCGCGTCCGGGTCGCGATGCGCACCGCCCAGGGGTTCGGGGATCACCCGATCAGCCACGCCCAGCTTGAACAGATCCTGAGCGGTCAGACGCAACGCTTCGGCGGCCTCGCGCATTTTCTCCGCGTCCTTCCACAGGATGGAGGCGCAGCCTTCCGGTGAAATTACGGAGTAGACCGAGTGCTCCAGCATCGCCAGCCGGTTCGCCGTGGCAAAGGCCACCGCCCCGCCAGAGCCGCCCTCGCCGATGATCACCGAAACCAGCGGCACACCGATCTGCAGGCATTTCTCGGTCGAGCGGGCGATCGCTTCGGACTGGCCGCGCTCTTCCGCGCCCTTGCCGGGATAGGCGCCGGGCGTGTCGACGAGGCTCACCACCGGCAGGCCGAATTTGTCGGCCATCTCCATCAGGCGGATCGCCTTGCGGTATCCCTCGGGGCGCGCCATGCCGAAATTGCGCTCGATGCGGCTTTGGGTGTCGTTGCCCTTTTCGTGGCCGATCAGGACCACCGGTTGGTCGTTGAACCGGGCCAAGCCGCCCATGATCGCCTGATCGTCGGCAAAGTTCCGGTCACCCGACAGGGGCGTATATTCGGTAAACAGCGCGTCGATGTAGTCCTTGCAATGCGGCCGGTTGGGGTGGCGGGCCACCTGGCATTTGCGCCAGGGCGAGAGCTTTTTGTACAGGTCCTGCAGCAGCACCGCCGCCTTGCGGTCGAGCGCCTTGGCTTCGTCTTCGATATCCATGTCCGCATTGCCCTGCGCCATGGCGCGTAGTTCTTCGGCCTTGCCTTCAATTTCGGCCAGAGGCTTCTCGAAGTCGAGGTAATGGGTCATGCTCGGGTCTCCTTGGTTCCCGCGCTATATGGCCGCGCGGCGCGACGAATGCAACAAAGCAAGATTTGTCGTGTCGCGCAGGGTAGGATGGGTGGCATGAGAGATGATGGCAGAGATGCGGGCGTTGAAGCCCGGGTGCGCCGGGTGATCCGGTATATCTTCGACAACCCCGCCGGGGATCTGTCGCTGGATGCGCTGG
This sequence comes from Pacificoceanicola niger, assembly GCF_048553275.1. NCBI lineage: Bacteria > Pseudomonadati > Pseudomonadota > Alphaproteobacteria > Rhodobacterales > Roseobacteraceae > Pacificoceanicola > Pacificoceanicola niger. Next base: position 67,996 of record NZ_JBLZMW010000020.1, on the reverse strand, counting down.
CGGATGTTGCGGCTATGTCGCGGTTTCACTGGAGCCGGGTGTTTCACGCCATGACCGGCGAGACCTGTGCCGGGGCGGTACGGCGCATCCGGGCGCATCGGGCGTCGATCTGGCTGGTGCAGTCGGACATGCCGGAGGCGGTCATCGCGGCGCGCTGCGGCTATGACAATGCGCAGAGCTTCGCCCGTCTGTTCAAGGCTCAGACCGGCATGACGCCGCTTGAGTTCCGGCGCATGGGACGGCCAGAGACAGATATCCTCCCCTTCAGACAAGGAAACAAAGATATGTCGCCATTTGATGTCAGGGACTTGCCGGATCAACGGCTCGCCGGATTGCCTCACACGGGGCCCTACTACGAAATCGGTCGGGCCTTCGATCAGATCGGCGCTGTGTTTTCGGCCAACAGCCTCTGGCCGCAGTCAAGGGGGCTGGTCGGGCTCTATTTCGACTCGCCGGAGGATGTCGAAGAGGCCCACCTGCGCAGTTTCGCCGGGATTCTGGTCGGAGAGGAATTCGAGATGCCTGCCGGGCTCGAAGACTATGTCATTCCCGGCGGGCGGCATCTGGTGAGCACGTACAAGGGGCCCTATGCGGGACTCAAGCAGGCGTGGGACGACACATATATCAGCGCCCTGCCACAGTGCGGCAGCGTGCCTGCGGATCGCCCGCCGTTCGAAACCTACCTCAACAGCCCCCTCGACACCAAACCCGAGGCCCTTTTGACTGAAATCTGTGTGCCGCTGGCAGATTAGACGCCGAGACTGCGTAGGCCGGGGCTGTGCCCCAGGCCGCCCTCAAAGCAGCAGAACCGGGATCATCGACGCCAGAAGCAACCCGGCCATGACCCAGTTGAAGATCCGAAGCCGGGCAGGCTGTCCCAGCAGCCGCCGCACCCCGGTGCCTAGCGTCACCCATGTGACCGCAGAAACGGTGCCGAGTGTCAAAAACGCCCCCGCAACCCAGAGGATCGCGCCGATATCGCGGCTTGTGGCATAGAGCGTGATCGCGCCGAGCGCCATTGACCAGGCCTTTGGGTTGACCCACTGAAACGCGGCGGCTTGCAGAAAGGTGAGGGGCCGGGCCTCGGCGTCGCGGTCCTTCGGCGGCGCGGCATGGGCGATCTTCCACGCGAGCCAGAGCATATAGAGCACGGAGACCGCGCGAAGGATCGTCTGCGCCGGGGGCCAAAGGTCGAAGATCTGCATGACACCCAGACCTACGGGCACAATCATGGCAGGAAAACCAAACGCCACACCGGCCAGGTGCGGTATGGTCCGGCGCAGGCCGAAATTCGCGCCGGAGGCCATCAGCATGAGGTTGTTCGGACCCGGCGTGAACAGGGTGGCCGCGCAGAAAAGCGCAAGGGCAATGAGGATATCGAGTGTCATGGCGCAATATATGCCGCATCGGCGCGGCATTTAGTTGCAATGATCGGGCGGATTGCCGTATTTTCACAATTAATGAGCATCGAAGATGATACGGACCGCAGGATATTGCGCGAGCTGAGCCGCGACGGTCGGCAGTCCAACCTTGCGCTCGCGGAACGCGTCGGCCTGTCGCCCTCGGCCTGTCTTCGGCGAGTGGCCGCGCTGGAGAAACGTGGGGTGATAAAGGGCTATCGCGCGGTGCTGGCCGCGGAGAAGACCGGCATCGGTTTCACGGCCTACATCACGGTCGGCCTGAATACACATACAAAGGCCTCGCAGGAGAGTTTCGAGCGCGCCATGCGCGCCGCGCCGCAGGTTCGCGAATGCCACAATATCACCGGCGCGGTGGAATACCTGATGCGGGTCGAGGTGGCGGATCTTCCTGCCTACAAAGCGTTTCACACCGATATTCTGGGGGCCTTGCCACAGGTGAACACGCTGCAGACCTTTGTGGTCATGGGCTCTCCCAAGGATGAGCGGGCCTGAGCGTCGGGCCCCTTTCGGCACTGTCTTCGTGCAGTTCCGACCGTCGTGCCACACCTTCTTCAATTCGAAGGCAAAAGGGAAAATGCGACGTCCGGCTATCCTCTTTCTTCGTTCACGATACGGCGCAGTGGTCTGGATGTCTCACGGTGGCGGATTGGTGTCGGCCCGGCGCAAGCGCAAAGAAGCCTGAAACCGGCGGATCGCATGAGAAAAGAGCGGCCCGTACAGGCCGCTCTTGTTATTTGTGCGGCTGGTCGGGTCAGTAACCGGAAATCATCTCCGCCTGCCGGACGATGACCTCGGCCTGTTTGATCGAGGCGATGTCGACAAGGCGGCCCTTGTAGACTGTGGCGCCTTCGTTGTTTGCCTTGGCCTTTTCCATCGCTTCGAGGATCTCGCGGGCCTCGGCGACGGCGGCGTCGGAGGGGGTGAAGATCTCATTGGCCAGCGCGATCTGTTTTGGGTGAATGGCCCATTTGCCGACCATGCCGAGTGTTGCCGAGCGCAGGGACTGGGCCCGGTAACCATCGTCATCGGAGAAATCCCCAAAGGGGCCATCGACGGGCAGCACGCCATGGGTGCGGCAAGCGGCGACAATGGCGGTCTGGGCCCAGTGCCACGGATCGGACCAATGCTTCTGGCCGTCGTGCAGCATGTAGTAATTCTCCTGCGTGCCACCGATGCCGGTGGTGGCCATGCCCATGGAGGCGGCAAAATCCGCAGCGCCGAGGCTCATGGCCTCAAGACGCGGTGTGGCGGCGGCGATCTGCTCGACATGGGCAATGCCGGCGGCGCTTTCGATGATGACTTCGAAGGCGATCTTTTTCTTGCGGCCCTTGGCCGTCTCGATCGCGGTGACAAGCGCGTCCACGGCATAGAGATCCTCGGCACAGCCGACTTTCGGGATCATGATCTGATCGAGGCGCTCGGAGGATTGTTCCAGAAGATCAACCACATCGCGATACCAATAGGGCGTGTCGAGGCCGTTGATGCGCACCGAGAGGGTCTTGTTGCCCCAGTCGATATCACCAATCGCGTCGATGGCCATCTTGCGGGCCATGTCCTTGTCCGTGGGCGCAACCGAATCCTCAAGATCAAGATTGATCACGTCGGCCGCAGAGGTCGCCATCTTGGGCGGCAGCTTGGTGTTTGAGGCGGGGCCGAAGAGCTGGCAGCGGTTCGGTCGGGCCGGGGCGGTGGGCTGAATGCGGAAGGACATTGGCGCTCCATTCGGGTAAGGATATTTCGTTTTTTCTCTCGATTTGGTTATGAAATTACGCAGCTCTGCGCAAGCGACTTTTTCGCGGGTGCAGCATGGCTCTGCGTGGGCGGTGGTTTCGGGCGCGGCTCATGGGGCTTGGCAGCAGATCGTTGCGCATTATTTGATCAAATCGAAAAATTCTTCGGTTCGCTTCACAATTGAGGGCGCAGTCGGGGTGAAACTTCGGCGCGGCTTTGTGCAGAGTCGCGGCAAGAGAATGAAAGGGGATGTTATGATCGAGACACCGTATCTGTTGTTTCTGGGCGATGCGCCGGATTCGTTGGCGGCCAAAGTCGCGCAGGGGATCAAGGATTGGCGGCCGGAGAACTGTGTGGGCCAATTCCGGATGGAGGGCTGCAAGGCCGATCTGGGGCTGACGGACATGAGCCTCGCGGAGGCGAAGGTTGCCGGGGCCAAAACGCTGGTGATCGGGGTGGCCAATCGCGGCGGCAAGATCAGCCAGGGTTGGAAAAAAGTGCTGGTGGCGGCGCTCGAAGAGGGGTTCGACCTCGCGTCCGGCCTGCATAACCTGCTGCGCAATGAGCCCGATCTCGTCGCGGTGGCCGAGGCCTGCGGGCGCAGCCTGCATGACGTTCGGGTGCCCGAAGTCGAGTATCCCATCGCCAATGGCGAAAAGCGGAGCGGCAAGCGGGTGCTGGCCGTGGGTACGGATTGCTCGGTCGGCAAGATGTACACAGCGCTGGCGCTGGATAAGGCGATGCGCGAGGCGGGCATGAAGAGCACCTTCCGCGCAACCGGCCAGACCGGCATTCTGATCACCGGCGACGGCGTGCCGCTGGATGCGGTGATCGCGGACTTCATGGCGGGGTCGATCGAATGGCTGACACCGGATAATGACGCCGATCACTGGGATATCATCGAGGGGCAGGGCAGCCTGTTTCACGTGAGTTTCTCGGGGGTTACCATGGCGTTGATCCATGGCGGGCAGCCCGATGCGCTGATCCTGTGCCATGAGCCGACGCGAGCGCACATGCGCGGCCTTCCGGGCTATAAGCTGCCGACGCTGGAGGCGGTTCGGGACCTGTCGCTGCAGCTTGCCAAGGTGGCGAACCCGGCCTGCGTGGTGGTGGGCGTGTCGATCAATACGCAGCACATGAGCGAGGCCGAGGCGACGGCCTATTGCGCAGAGGTCGAGGCGCGGCTGGGGCTGCCGACGGTTGATCCGTTCAGACATGGCGCGGGACGTCTGGCCGAGGCAGTGGCTGCGCTTTAACGGTTTAACCCGGCGCGGTTAACGCCGGGTTGGCACCGCGGACGGTGGTCGGGCGCTGTTTACCCCTGCAGGGTAAAGGCGCCCCGCCCGCCGTCCCACAGCGCATCCATGCAACCAGCCGGGTTCGGTGGCTGCCGTGGGTGCGGAGTATTTTTCCAAGACGAAGCAGGGAGTTGCGCTATGGGTATCAAAGTCGATCGCGATGTGTTCCGACTGGCGGAAGCCTTCACGATTTCGCGGGGGAGCCGGACCGAGGCGCAGGTTCTGACTGTTACGGTGGCCCGTGATGGGACGGTGGGGCGCGGCGAATGCGTGCCCTACGCGCGCTATGACGAGAGCCTTGAAAGCGTCGAGGCGGAGATCCTTGGCCTGCCTGAGGGGGTGACGCGCGCGGCGCTTTACGAATTGTTGCCCGCCGGAGCCGCGCGCAATGCCGTGGACTGTGCGCTTTGGGATCTCGAAGCGAAAACAGCGGGTTGCCGGGTCTGGGATCTGGCGGGGCTGGCTGCGCCGGGGCCGGAAGTGACGGCCTTTACCCTGTCGCTTGGCGAGCCTGCGGCGATGGAGGCGGCGGCGCGGAAGCATGCCCATCGGCCGCTCTTGAAGATCAAGCTGGGCACGCCGGATGACATGCCGAGGCTGGAGGCGGTGCGGCGCGGGGCGCCGACATCGCGGATCATCGTAGATGCGAACGAGGGGTGGAGTGCCGAGGTCTACGCCGATCTTTGTCCGCATCTTCAAAGGCTTGGCGTGACGCTGGTGGAGCAGCCCTTGCCCGCCGGGGAGGATGAGGCGCTGATCGGGATGGCGCGGCCCGTGCCCGTGTGTGCCGATGAAAGCTGCCATGATCGCGGCAGCCTGCCCGGGCTGAAGGGCAAGTATGACGTGGTGAACATCAAGCTCGACAAGACCGGCGGCCTGACCGAAGCGCTGCGGTTGAAAGAGCAAGCCTTGTCAGAGGGTTACGATGTCATGGTGGGCTGTATGGTGGGCTCGTCTCTGGCCATGGCGCCCGCCGTCCTCGTGGCGCAGGGGGCGTTGGTCACCGATCTGGATGGGCCGCTTCTGCTGGCCGAGGATCGCGATACACCGTTGATTTTCGACGAAAAAGGCGTGCATCCGCCCGAGACCGCGCTCTGGGGTTGAGCCGTTCGGCGCAGGGGCACCGAACGATGGTTAATTCGTGCCGGTTCGAGGAGAGTGTGACCGGGGCGCGCGCCGGGGTAACGGACCGCGCGCTGGGTCGCGGTGGCATATCTAGGGGTTGGCGCAGGCTGATCAACAAGGCCGAGCCGGTTGTTAACCACTCCCGGACCGCCGTTAACCAGCGTTTGGTACGATTCGCGGCGCGTTTGGTACAAAACGCGTTTTGCAAAGTTGGGTTTGCGGATTTGCAGTGTTGCGCTGCGTCGCAGCATCTTAACTATTCGGGTTTTGCGCCTTCTGCCGCGCATGGCAATGCTTGGCGCGGCGGCCGGGATTGCCTAAACGAAACAGAAAAGCGCGGTTGGCGCACCGACACATCGAAGGAGACATTCCATGACCCGCACCGTTTATCTGAACGGAGAGTACCTGCCCGAGACCGAGGCCAAGGTGAGCATCTTTGACCGCGCGTTCCTGATGGCGGATGGGGTTTACGAGGTGACCTCGGTTCTGGGCGGCAAGCTGATCGATTTTGCCGGCCATGCCAAGCGGCTGGAGCGCTCGCTGACCGAGCTGGACATGCCCAAGCCTGCGGCCTTCGAGGATCTGCTGGAGATCCACCGCGAGCTGGTGCGGCTCAACGGCATCGACGAGGGGCTGGTCTATCTTCAGATCACGCGCGGCGCGCCGGGCGACCGGGATTTCGTGTTCCCCGATCCGGAGACGACGGAGCCGACGCTGGTGCTGTTCACACAGAACAAGCCGGGTCTGGCGAACGCCCCTGCGGCCAGAAAGGGCATCAAGGTGATCAGTATCGAGGATGTGCGCTGGGGCCGCCGCGACATCAAGACGGTGCAACTGCTCTATCCGTCGATGGGCAAGATGATGGCGAAGAAGGCCGGGGCGGATGATGCGTGGATGATCGAGGACGGGTTCGTCACCGAAGGGACGAGCAACAACGCCTATATCATCAAGGGCAACACCATCGTCACGCGGGCTTTGTCGAATGACATCCTGCACGGGATCACGCGGGCGGCGGTACTGCGGTTTGCGCGCGAGGCGCAGATGCAGGTGGAGGAGCGCAACTTTACCATCGACGAGGCGAAGGCGGCGGATGAGGCGTTCATCACCTCGGCCTCGGCTTTTGTGATGCCGGTGGTGGAGATCGACGGCACGGCGGTCGGGGCCGGTGTGCCAGGAGGCCGGGCGCTGCGGCTGCGCGAGATTTACCTTGAAGAGAGCCTGAAGGCGGCCGTCTGAGCCATCCCGCCGTGCGGGATTTCCTTGCGATTGTGGCGATTGTCCTGGTCGTGATCGGGCTGGGCGTGTTTCGTGTGCCCGGCGAGGATGCGCTGGTCGCGGCGGGGATCCGGGCGGAAGCGGCGGCGGTGGTCTATCAGGCGCGGCATCCGCTGCAGGTGGCCGTGTCGGGCCGTGTGGTCACGGTCACGGGCCGGGTCGAGAGCGCGGCGGAGGCGCAGGCCGTCGTCACCGCGCTCGGCGCGGTGCAGGGGGTTTCGCGCGTGGTGTCGGAGCTGACGGTGCTGCCGGAGGTGGCGCCGTTCGGGTTCAGGATTGCCCGGGATGATGAGGGCGGCGCCTTGGTGGCCGCGGGCCATGTGCCGGACGTGCGGGCGCGGGGCGAAATCGCGGCGGCGCTCGGGCAAGAGGCCGTCGATCTGATCGTGGCGCGCGGGGTTCCGGATGACGCCTGGGGCGCGGTGGCGGTGCGGCTGGCCGAGGTGGCTGCGAATCTTGGCGATGCGCAGATCAGCCTGGAGGGTCGTGCGGCGTCGGTGCAAGGTGTCGTGGACTTTCCGGCAGACCGGGCGGCGGTGCTGCGCCGTTTGGCGGATGTGCCGGAGGGCTACAAGGTCGCGTCGGAGATTGCCGTGCGTGACGATGGCACGCCCTATCGCTTCGTGTTCAGCCGTGATCCGGTGATGGGGGTGCAATATGCGGCGAAGCTGCCGGAGGGGGCGACGCTGAGCGCGATGGGCGATCCCGGCATCGTGTCCGCCTCGCAGGTACAGATTGCCGGAGCGGCGATGGACGAGGGGCAGTTTGCGGCGGCTCTGGCGGTGGTGTTGCCGGAGCTCGGCGCGCTGCCGCAGGGCATGGTTTCGGTGACGCCGGGGGTCGTGGCGATCAGTGGCGGTCCGCTTTCCGATGCAGCAGTGGCGCGGATCGGGGCCCTGGCAGAGGCGCTCCCGCAGGGCTGGGTCTTGCAGGCGCAGGTCTGGCCGGAAGACACCGGCGGCCCTTTGGGGATGGAGGCCGCCTGGGATGGGGCGCGGTTGCGGCTGTCGGGGCGGGTGCCGCTGGATTTCTGGGGCGGGCCGGAGGCCGGGACGGATGCGGCGGCTGTGATTGCGGCGCGGATTGGCAGGGCTATAGCGGTGGAGGATGCAACGCAGCGGACGCGGGCACCGGACCTGAGCGGCTGGGCCAAGCCGGCCTGGCGCGGGCTGGCGGCGCTTGTTCTGCTGCGTGAGGGGCATTTGCGCCATGGGCCGGAGGGGCTGACGCTCGATGGGCTGGCGGATGATCCGGCGGTGCGGCAACGGGTGCGCGCGGCGCTGGGCGGGGCCGGAACGGCGGACATCCGGATGGCGGATGACGGCGCGCCTGCGGTCTTTACGCTAAGCTATGACGCGGCGACGGGGGCGGCGGTCTCGGGAAAACTGCCCGCCGGACTGAGCCTGACCGCGATGGCTGGGGCGCTTGGGCTGGAGACCCTGCGCGGCGATCCGGATGTGGCGCTGCAGGGCACGAGCGAGGTGGTGGTTTCGGCGCTGGAGGCGCTTGGCGCCGTGCTGCCCGTGGTGGAAACCGCCACGCTGCGCTTTGACCAAGGGGTCCTGACGCTCGACATCGGTGTGACGCCCGGGGTGGACCCTGCGGCGGTTCCGTTTGCCGGTGGGGCACGTTTGCGCGCCGCCGAAGCGCCGCTTCCCGGTACGCAGCGGGTGCATGTCTTGACGGGGGAGGCGCAGGTCTTTCAGGATGGCTATTGGTTTCCGCGTGTCCGGAACATGGCCACCGCCGAGGCGTGTACCGAGGCCATGGCGGACCTGGGGCCGGTGCCGTTCGAGGACCGCCGGGTCACGCTGCGCTACGACGCGGCGCTGGCCCTGGCCAGGCTGGCGGCGGTGGCCCGCATCTGCACCTGGACCGGAGCATTGCAACTGCGTGTGGAGGCCCGCGCCGATGGCATGGGCTACGCGGTTCTGGACCGGCAATTGGCGCGACGGCGCGCCGAGACCATCCGGCAGGCGCTTGTCGTGCGTGGCATCGACGCCAGACGCATCGCGGCAGTCGGCGCCGAGGGGCCGGAGGCCATTCGCTACAGCTGGCAGTGACCCGCGCCCCACGTCCGAGGGTGGGTGCAGCCGGGGAGCGTTTCGCGGTCCGGATCGCACAGGAAAGCCGTCAGTCAGCCGCGCGGAGATCCGCCGGGGCGCGCGTCAGGCGCGAGGGCGCAATAGCGCGCTGCGGCCTGTCCGGCCCAACGCCCTGTCGCAAGGCAGGCGGTCAGCAGGTAGCCGCCCGTGGGCGCATCCCAGTCGAGCATCTCGCCCGCGCAGAAGGTGCCGGGCCTGTCGCCCAGCATGAGGTCGGCGGTCAGTGCCTGCCATCGAAGGCCGCCGGCGGTGGAGATGGCCTCGTCCATCGGGCGCGGGCCGTGGTGGGGGATCGGCAGCGCCTTGACCAGCGCAGCCAGCGCTTCGGGAGCCTGCGGCAGCGGGCGGGCGCAGTCCATCAGCAGGGCCTGCGCGGCGGGAGCGAGCTTCAGGGTCTTGCGCAGGTGGTTCGACAGGCTCTGCTTGCCGCGCGGTTTGGCGAGGCGTTTTCCGAGGGCGTCCGGGGTCAGGTCAGGGGCGAGGTCGGCGTAGAGCGGCGCGCCCTCGCGCAAGGCCGGGGTCAGCGGGTAGATCGCGCCGCCTTCGAGGCCACGTTTTGAAATCACCGCCTCGCCCCGGCTGCTTTGCGTGCCTGCGGTGAAGCGGACGGTCTTGAGCGGGCTGCCGAAGTGGCGGGTCATGTGATCCGACCATGGCACGATCAGCCCGGCGTTGGAGGGGGCAAAGGGCGCGAGGGGAAGACCCTGCGCCGCGAAGGGCGCGGTCCACAGACCATCGGAGCCGAGCCTTGCCCAGCTGGCCCCGCCAAGCGCGAAGACGGTGACATCGGCGGTCAGGTCTCGGGGGCCGTCCGGCGTGTCGAAGGTGAGCGCCGGGCCGTTCCAGCCGGTCCAGCGCCAGCGGGTTTGCGTTGTCAGTCCAAGCGCCGTCAGCCGCGCCAGCCAGGCCCGCAGCAGCGGCGAGGCCTTCATGGCCTTTGGAAAGAGCCGCAGGGTAGAGCCGGTGAAGGTCTCTTGCCCCAGCGCTTCGGCCCAGTCGCGGATGGCCTCCGGCGGGAAGGCGCGGATCATCGGCTCCAATTGCCTGCGGCCAGCGCTGTAGTGGTCAAGGACCGTGTCGATGTCCTGCATCCGGGTCAGGTTCAACCCCGATTTCCCCGCCATCAGAAATTTGCGGGCGAGGCTTGGTTTCGCCTCGATCAGCGTGGTGTCGATGCCCGCCGACAGCAACGCCTCTGCCGCCATCAACCCGGCGGGGCCGCCACCTATGATCAGGGCGCGGGGCATGTGGCACCGGGATTTCGGGGTATCGCTGCCAGGATGAGGCGCGGGGGTGCGCGATGTCCCGGGCATGGGGATGTGGGGTCAGGCGTCTGCATCGGCATTGCGCAGTTCGACCACGCGGCGGGGATAGGGAATTTCGATATTGTGCTCCTTCAGGGCGTTCCAGATCAGGAAGCCGACGTCGGAGCTGTACTTGTTCTTGCCGTCGTCCAGCCCGCCCACCCAGAATTCGACGCCGCTGTCGCCGAAACCGCGCCATTCGCAGTCCGGCGGAAAGGGCTCGTCGAGCACATCGGGATGTGTGGCGACGGCCTTTTCGATGATGTCCGGGACGCGGTTGATGTCGGTGTCATAGCTCACGGAGAAGGGGACTTCGTAGCGATTGGCGCTGCCCTGGTCCGAGTAGTTGATGATCCGGGTGGTGATGAAGTCCTCGTTCGGGACGACGATCCAGCGGCCATCGAAGGTTTCGAGGATCATGGCGCGGGCGGTGGTCTTGATGATGGTGCCGGCCTGTCCGCTGTCGAGTTCGACATAATCGCCGACGGTGGCCTGCCCTTCGAGCAGAAGGATCACGCCAGAGATGTAGTTGGAGGCGATTTTCTGCAAGCCAAAGCCGAGGCCGACGCCGATGGCGCCGCCCATCACGGCCAGGGAGGTCAGCGGGATGCCCACGATGTTCATCAGCAGCAGGAAGGCGAGGCCGAAGATGGCGACTTCGGCGGCCTTGGTGGCCAGTTGTCGGGTGGCGGGGGGCAGCTCTTCTTGTTGGTTGATGAAGCTGCCGGTCTGATCGTTGGACCAGCGACCGATCCAGAACAGGATTGATCCGGCGATCAGCCCCCGGATCACCGACATGACGGTGAATTCGATATTGCCGAGGGCGATGGTCATCTCGTTGAGGCGCACGATGGAGGCGTCGAGGAAGCCAAGCGCATAGAGCGCCATGATCGGCAGAAGGATGAGGCGCCCGAGGACCTTGAGAAAGCCGTCGGTGATGATTTCGCGCACGAGGATGCGGGCGGCGAGGAAGAGAAAGATGCGCTTGCCAAAGGCGATGACCGCCCCTGAACCAAAGAGCGCCCGTGTCGCCTGTTCACCGATGGCGGTGAAGCTGAAGGCGAGAACCGGCAACATGAGCGGCACGAAGATCAGCGCAAAGCGCCGCAGGGTTACCAGCAGACCGCGCGCGCCCGGGGCAGGCGCAAGCCAGCGGGTGAGCACGGGGCGGAGTTGGCGGGTGAGCAGCCAGGCGAGCAGGAAGGCCACGGCCAGCAGACCGAATTGCGACCAGGCAGCCGGGGAGGTCAGCCAATCGCGGGCGATCGCCCAGCCGCTGAGGCCATAGCCGGCGAGGGTCTGGACGAACTGCGGCTGGGCGGCGAGATCGAAGGTCATGGCTGGGATAGTGTCCGGATGGCGAAGCTTGGCCGGTCTTTTGCCTTGGGGCGCGTGGCGGGGCAAGGGTTTTGCCACGTGCTGTCCCGTGCCGGTGGGCATGGGATACGGCGCAGGGGGACCGTTTGGAGTCAGGGTCATCCGGAAATCAAACCGGAATTAACGGTAAATTAACCCCGTATTGCGCCAATTTTCGAGAATTTTGGAGTGGAAAAGACCGTATGGAATACCAAACTGCTTGCCTCGAATCGGCGGTTTGGACTTAATCAATCCGAGTTTCCGGGAGAGTAATATGTCGAAGAAGTTTGTTTTTGCTGCATTGATGTCTGCGATGGCCTTGTCGCCAGCACCGGCCGCGGCGGATGATTTCATCAAGGGCCTTGCGGTTGGAATTATTGGCGGTGCCATGGCCAATCAGTCACAACGCCGCCCTGCCACCACCACGCGGCGCTCCGCGCCGAAGCCGGTTTATTCCGCCGCCCGTGCGCAGAATCGTGAGGCGCAGACCGCGCTGAATTATTTCGGTTTTAATGCCGGATCGCCCGATGGTGTCATGGGGCGCAAATCCCGCGCCGCGGTGACGCAATACCAGGTGCATATGGGATATGTGGCCACTGGCCAACTGACTGAATTCGAACGCAATTTCCTCGTGAGCTCGTATCAGCGGGCGCAGGCCGGGGGCGCAACCACGGCGCAGATGATCGCGCAGGACCCGCAGGGCGTGCGTGGCCTGTTGATCACCTATCGGGATGAGCAGGTTGGCGGACCGGGCGCGCGCTCGGCCCTGGCCAGTCATTACGGTTTGCCGCCGACGATCGCGCAGACGGTGAACGAAATCGCCAAGAGCTCGGACCCGACGGCGGAGCAGCTGGTGAACCGGCACGGCTTTATCCAGCTTTCGGATATCAATGGCGACGGGCAAACCGATTACATCATCGACACCTCGGTGACCGGATCGGCCTTCTGGTGCAGCGCGCAGGCCTGTACCGTGCGGGTCTTTGCCTCCACGCCGGAAGGCTATGAGCGCAACGATTTCCAGGCGTTCAACGTGACCCCGGCAATGTTCAGCTGTACCCGTGGCACCTGTTCCAAGACCGGGGACGGCAGCGGGTCGATGATGGCCGCCGCTCCCGCGCCGGCGCCGATCATGCCGCAGCAACAGCCGCAGACGCAGATGGCGACCATGGCGGTGACCGGTGGTGGCACGGCGCCAGTGGCCGCGGCGGTGCCCTCCGTTCAGGCCCCGGTCCAGGCCGCGGCGGCAGCCGATGCTCCCGCGATGCCGCAGTTCTTTGCGGGTGGTGCCGCGCCGGTGCGCTCGCTTGCTTCGCATTGCAACATGGTCAACCTCGTAACCAGCACCAATGGCGGCTATGCCACGGCGCAGACGATGACTGATCCGCAGACCGCGCTGGGCGAGCAGATGTGCTTTTCGCGCAGCTATGCGATTGCCAACGGCGATGCGCTGGTCGCGGAATTGAATGGCGTGACACCCGCAGCGATTGCGCAGCAATGCGCGGGCTTTGGCGCTCTGCTCAAGGATCAGGTCACAGCCGCGGCCCTGCAGCCGCGTGAAGAGGTCCTGCGCAGTGTCGGGCAGTTCGTGCTAGGCTCTGGCATGTCCCCGGCGCAGCTGGAGAATACCGCGACGGTCTGCCTGTCGTCGGGCTACAAGACCGATGACATGAACACGGCGGTTGGGTCTGCACTGGTGCTCGTGGCGCTGGGCAAGGCGCCTTATGCCGAGCTGATCGGCCACCACCTGAGCCAGGGCTTCGGCCTGCCGGAGCGCTCTGACCTGTCGCTGGCATGGTACGGGCAGGCAACCGAGGCGCTGGACGGTGGCACCAAGGCGGTGTTTGGCCCCGGGATGCCGGAGCGTGTCTCCCTGCTGAAGGCAGCCATGGCGAGCATGCCCGGTGCGGCGGGTTCGGCCCCGGCGGCAATGCCGGTCCAGGCCGGCGCGGCGATCCCGGTGTTCGGCTCGCAGTAAGTCAGATGAAATAACAGGCAGCGGGCGTCCCGATGGGGCGCCCGTTTGCGTTTGGTGCGGTCATGCGGCGGTCGGCCAGCGCGATCTGATCGCAGTGTCGGACTGGAGGTCGCCCCGCCCGAGGCCAGGCCGCGCCCGTACTTCCGAATGCGGCGCGGATGGGCGGGCCGGTGGCGCGTGTACGCCCGATGCCGGATCGGGGTCCCGGTGGTCGATGCGGGTTGCGCTGCGCTGGGGCAGAATTCGGTTCACCCGCGTGGCTTGCGCCGCTAGGGTCCGGCCAGAAACCCGGAGACCCTGCCCATGCCGCACCCCCATGTTTTCCCTGTGCGTGTCTTTTATGAGGACACCGATATGGCGGGGATAGTCTATCACGCCAATTACCTGAAGTTCATCGAGCGGGCGCGGTCCGAATGGGTGAAGCAGCAGGGGCTGGATCAGAACGCCATGCGCGAGGAGGGCATCGTGTTTGTTGTGCGGCGCATCGAGTGTGACTATCTTGTGCCCGCGAAGTACGACGATGCGCTGGAGGTGCGGACCACGATCAAGGCCATGACCGGCGTGCGGCTCGTCATGGCGCAAGAGGTCTTGCGCGGTGAGGAGGTGCTCTTCAGGGCCGAGGTGACGGCGGTTTGTGCCACGCTGGACGGGCATCCGGCGCGGCTTCCGGCGGGGCTTCGCAAAAAGGTGCATTGAGCGGTGGACAGGTCCGAGTAGGCTGTGATTGGCAATTGTCGGCAGGGTATGATTGGCGCTGTTGAAGGGTTGGCCTAACCCGAGCATACGCTCGAAGTCTGGGGCTTTGGCGGGTATTTCGAGTGTGTCTTTGACTGGCTGCCCTACCATGATGAGGCTGAGCCGATCTGGCAGGGGGCGTTGAGCGCCTCCGAATTGGCCGCGATGGAGCGGGTTCGGATCATGCTTGCCGCGGCCTGCGATGCGACGCCGCCTGCTATGGACGTGGCGGACTTTATTGCGACGGGTTGGCCCGAGCGCGTGGCCGTCGCGGGGCGGCAAGCCCTCGCGGTCTGCAGAGGGGAAGGCGGCTGACGGCGCTGTTTCGGCCCGAGGGCCGAAAGGCACCCCGCCCGCCGTCCCGGTTTCGGGGGCTCTGCCCCCTGCGCAGCGGGGCTGCGCCTCCCCGAGGGTATTTGTGGACCAAAGACGCCGGGGGCGGTGTGCGATGCGGGGGGCAAGGAACCGCCGACGGCCCCTAATTTGCTGCCGATCACAGCAATATGTTGGCCTTTGCTCTGCAAATCGGGTAAACAGGCGGATAATACGGCTCCAGTCAGAGAGCCGAGAGGCTGAAAGAAGAGCAGGTTCATGGAAACAGAAACGCTTGCGCTCGCGCAGGAGATCGATTTCTCCATGTGGGCGCTGTTTGCGCGCGCAACACTGACCGTCAAGCTGGTGATGCTGGCCTTGATGATCGCATCCATCTGGTCATGGGGCATTATCATCGACAAGCTTATCGCCTATCGCGCGGCGCGGCGGGAGGCGGCGCGGTTTGATCAGGCGTTCTGGTCCGGCGAGCCGCTGGATGAGCTTTATGAGACGCTCGGGCCGGAGCCGAAGGGGCGGGCGGAGCGGATCTTTGCCGCCGGGATGACGGAGTGGCGGCGCTCGCACCGCGAGGATGGGGCGCTGATTGCCAACGCCCAGAGCCGCATCGACCGCAGCATGGACGTGGCCATCCAGAAAGAGGCGGAGGCCTTGCAGAAGGGGCTGCCGGTGCTGGCGACCGTGGGCTCGACCGCGCCGTTCGTCGGTCTGTTCGGGACGGTGTTCGGCATCATGAACGCCTTCATCGAGATTGCGCAGCAGCAGAACACCTCTCTGGTGGTGGTGGCGCCGGGGATCGCGGAGGCGCTTCTGGCCACAGGGCTTGGCCTGATGGCGGCGATTCCGGCGGTGATTTTCTACAACAAGCTGAGCGCGGACAGTGACCGTATTCTCAACGGCTACGAAGCCTTTGCCGACGAGTTTTCGACCATCCTGTCGCGCCAGTTGGACAGCTGAGCCATGGGCGCGGGTGTTGTCAAATCCGGGGGCGGGGGCGGAAGCCGCCGCAGGCGTCGCCGCGCTGGCGGTCGCACCCAGCCGATGTCCGAAATCAACGTCACGCCGTTTGTCGACGTGATGCTGGTGCTGTTGATCATCTTCATGGTGGCGGCCCCCTTGTTGACGGTTGGCGTGCCGGTGGAGTTGCCGAAGACGGCGGCGCAGGCGCTGCCGCAGGAAACAGAAGAACCGCTGACCGTGACGATTGCCGCCGATGGCACGGTGTTGCTACAATCAACGGAAATTGCCCGCGCGGATCTTGTGCCGCGTCTGCGTGCCATTGCTGCGGAGCGCAGTGATGACCGGGTGTATCTGCGCGCCGACGGCGGTGTGCCGTATCAGGACGTCGCCCAGGTCATGGGCGCGCTGAATGCTGGTGGATTCTCGTCCATCGGCCTTGTGACCGACATCGGTGGACCCGCGCTGAACGGGTCGGGACAGTAGGGCGCAGGCGTGACGACGGGTCAGTCCATATCCGCCGGGGCACACGGCCTTGTGCTGTTGTGGCTTTTGGTTGGCGGCGTGTTCGACGCCGATCCTCCGCAGATGGAGGTTGCCGACGTGTCGGTGATCTCCGAGGCGGAGTTCGCGGCGTTGACGCAGCCCGCAGCGCCCGGGTCGGCCGAGCCGGTCCCGGAGCCAGAACCGGTGCCGGAGCCCACGCCCGAACCTGAACCAACACCGCCGGTGCCCGAGCCGGAACCGACGCCGCCGACACCCGCGCCGGAGTCTGTCCCTGCGCCGCAGCCGCAGCCTCCAGAAACGCCGGTCGCACCGGTGCCGCCCGCGCCGGAGCCGACCCCGCCGCCGGTGCTGGCGCCTGACGAATCCTCGCGGCCCGTACCGCGCCCCGCGCCGCGTGTCGCGCCGGAGCCGGTCGCGCCGCCCGAACCGGACACGACCGTGGCCGAGGAGGTGCAGCAAGCGGCCGATCCCGATGCGACATCCCCCGATCAGGTCGAAGATCAGCAGGAAGCCACCGCCCCGGAAGAGGCGGCGACAGAGATTGTGACGGAGGCAGAAGAGCCATCCGGGACTCTGGCCCCGACGGCCAGCATCCGTCCGCAGACACGGCCCGCCGATGCACGGCCCGCGACACCCGCCGAGCCGGAGACCCCGACACAAACGGCGCAGCCCGCGCCGGACCCGGAGCCGGAAACAGCCCCGACGAGCGAGCAGACCGAAGATGCGATTGCCGCGGCTTTGGCAGAGGCGCTGTCGGGTGGGAGCGAGCAGGAGGCCCCGAGTGGTCCGCCGCTTACGCGCGGCGAGCGTGAGGGTCTGCGCTTGGCGGTGCAGCAATGCTGGCTTGTGGATGTGGGCAGCCAAGCGGCGAATGTGACCGTGGTGCTTGGCATGGAACTCGATCGGGATGGCCGCGTTGTGTCGAACAGCCTGCGGATGATTTCGTCCAGCGGCGGCAGCGGTGCGGCGGTTGACACCGCGTTTCAGGCGGCGCGGCGGGCGGTGTTGCGCTGTCAGAAGGACGGCTATGACCTGCCGGCGGAGAAATACGAGCAATGGCGCGAAATCGAGATGACCTTCAACCCGGCGGACATGCGGCTGAGATGAGCGGGACCTTGCGCAAATTCCCCGTGACGCGCCGTGCGACAGGTGTTTTGCAATGAATTTATCGTGCATACGATGGCGCGAACGTCCGAGGACACAAGCGGACCCCGAGGAGGGACAGAACATGATGGTGCGGATTGCCAGTCTGATGATCGCGGCGCTTGCGATGGTGGCTCTCGGACATTCGAGTGTCGCGGCGCAGGATGGCCCGCTGAGGATCGAGATCACCGAAGGGGTGGTCGAGCCGATGCCTTACGCGGTGCCGAGCTTTGTCGCCGAGACCCCGGACGCCGGGCAATATGTGGAGGATATCAGCCGCGTGGTGGCTGATGATCTGACCGGTACAGGCCTGTTCCGCGAGATCCCGCGCGAGGCGCATATCTCGACCGTCGCGAGCTTTGGCGCGCCGGTGCCGTTCGCCGATTGGAAGGCGATCAATGCACAGGCGTTGATCACCGGGGCTGTGAGCCTTGATGGGACGGGCCGGGTCATCGTGAAATTTCGCGTCTGGGACGTGTTTGCCGGGACCGAGCTGGGGCAGGGTATGCAGTTCACCGCCACAACCGACGGCTGGCGCCGCCTTGCGCACAAGGTGGCCGATCAGGTCTATTCGCGTCTGACCGGCGAGAGTCCGTATTTCGACAGCCGCGTGGTGTTCGTGTCTGAAACAGGCCCCAAGAACGCCCGGGCAAAGCGTCTTGCCATCATGGATTACGATGGCGCGAACGTGCAGTATCTGACAGGATCGGACGCCATCGTGCTGGCGCCGCGTTTCTCGCCCGGCGGCGAGCGGGTGCTGTACACCAGCTATGCCACGGGCAGCCCGCGCATTCACGTGTTGAACGTGGGCGATGTGCAAAGTCGGATATTTCAGGCCGATCAGGGCGTGATGAGCTTTGCGCCGCGGTTTTCGCCGGATGGACAGACCGTAGTCTATTCGCTGACCAACGGGTCCAACACGGATATCTGGGCGATGGATATCGGATCGGGCGCGGTGCGGCAGCTGACCTTTACCCCGGCGATCGAAACCGCGCCGAGCTATTCGCCGGACGGCAGCAAGATCGTGTTCGAGAGCGACCGGAGCGGCACGCAGCAGCTTTATGTGATGCCGGCGCAGGGCGGAGAGGCGACGCGGATCAGCTTTGGCGAGGGCCGGTATGGCACGCCGGTGTGGTCGCCACGCGGCGATCAGATCGCCTTTACCAAGCAGAACGCGGGCCGCTTCCACATCGGAGTGATGCGCACGGATGGCAGCGAAGAACGTCTGCTCACGGCCTCGTTTCTTGACGAAAGCCCGACCTGGGCGCCGAATGGCCGGGTGATCATGTTCGCCCGCGAGACCCAAGGAACCGAAGGTGCCTCGGCGCTCTATTCGGTGGATATTTCCGGGCGCAACCTCAAGCGGGTGCGCACCCCGGCGGGCGGCTCTGATCCGAGCTGGGGCCCGCTGCAATAAGCGTCTATCTTTATACGTCCGGGCGGCTGTGATACCCTCCCGGCAAATCGAAAAGAAAAATGAGCAGGACAGTTAGATGACACATATGACCAAGGCGATTTTGTTGATCGCGGCACTGGCCGTCTCGGCCTGTACCAATGCCAGCCGCTTCGGCGCGGGTGACGGTGCGGCGGGGGCCGGGGCCAATGGCGGCATTACCTCCGATATCATTCCGGGCAGCGCGAACGATCCGACCTCTCCGGCGTATTTCAGCCAGAGCATCGGCGACCGCGTTTTCTTTGCGGTGGACCAGTCGACACTGTCGCCCGAAGCGCAGGCGACCTTGCGCCAGCAGGCGCAATGGTTGATGACCAATTCCGATTACCTTGCAATCATCGAAGGCCACGCCGACGAGCAGGGTACGCGCGAGTACAACATCGCACTGGGCGCGCGCCGGGCGAATGCGGTCATGGAATACCTGACATCCCAGGGTGTTGCCGCGAGCCGCCTGAAGTTCATCTCCTACGGCAAGGAGCGCCCGATCGAGGTTTGCTCGGTCGAGAGCTGCTATGCCAAGAACCGCCGCGCGGTGACGGTGATCTCCATGGGTTCGGGGGTCTGAGATGATCCGCCGCGCTGTCTTTGCCTTTGGTTTGGTGGTGATGGCCGGGGCTGCCCCGGCGCAGCAGAGCGAGACGCTGGCCGACCTGCGACAGGACATTGTCCTGCTGCAGGGCGAGTTGGCGCGGCTCAAGCAGGAGCTGAACACCACTGGCATCGGAACGGTTCAGGTGGGCGGCTCCGTGCTTGACAGGGTCAACGCCATCGAAGCGGAGCTGACCCGGATCACAGCCCGCACAGAGCAGATGCAGAACCGGATCGACACTGTCGTAAGTGATGGCACAAATCGCCTCGGGGATCTTGAATTCCGCGTCTGCGAAGTACAGCCGGAATGCGACATCGGAAATATCGAAGCCACGCGCCCGCTTGGCGGCGAGGCTGTGGCTGCTGCCGCGCCTGCGCCGCGCGAGCCGACGGACAGCCTGCCTGCGCATCAGGGCGAGCTTGCGGTCAGCGAGGAGGCCGATTACCTCGCCGCGCAGAAAGCGCTGGAGCTTGGCGATTACACCGGCGCGGCGCAGCTCTTTGCGAAGTTCCGCGAGATCTATCCCGGCGGGCCGCTGAATGCATCGGCGCTGGTTTCCGAAGGGAAGGCATTTGACGGGCAGGGCGACACGCGCGAAGCGGCGCGGCGCTATCTCGATGCCTACAGTGGCTTTCCCGAGACCCCCGCCGCCCCCGAGGCGCTTTGGCGGCTGGGCGTGTCGCTGGCCAAGCTGGGCAGCACACCCGAAGCCTGCGTGACGCTGAACGAAGTGGGCGGGCGCTATCCGGAGTCGGATTTCGTGCAGAATGCGGCAGAGAGCCGCGCCGAGCTTGGGTGCCAGTGACGGCGGCATGACGCGCGAGGCCCGGTCTCTCGATCAGCAGTTCGCCGACGCCATGGGCGACCTGCTTGGCCCTGATTTCCCTGAAGACATCGCCCTTGCCGTTTCCGGCGGGGGCGACAGCATGGCAATGCTGACGCTGGCCCACAACTGGACGCACCGGTGGGGCGTGCGGCTTTGGGTGGTGACCGTGGATCACGGATTGCGCCCCGAGAGCGCGGCGGAGGCGGAGATGGTCGCAGAGGAGTGCCGGACCCTTGGCCATCCCCATGCCACGCTGCGCTGGGACTGGGACGGGCAGGGCAATGTCATGGACGCAGCCCGGCGCGCCCGCCTTGGCCTTATCGAGCAATGGCGCGGCGGCATTAATCATGTGCTGATGGCCCACACCCGCGACGATATCGCCGAGACGCTGCTCATGCGGCTGGCGCGGGGGTCGGGCGTCGAGGGACTCTCTGCCATGCAGGCGCGGCGCCGGGTTCTGCCCGCCACGACGCCCGGCGTGATCACCGGAGACAGCCCGCCACAACCCGCGACACGGCGCGCCGGTTTCGAGGTGATCCGGCCCTGTCTGAGCATGGGGCGCGAGGCGCTGCGCCATTACCTGCGCACGCTCAAAGGCCGATGGGTCGACGATCCCAGCAACGAGGACCCTCGCTATGACCGCGCCCGCCTGCGCCAGCAGATCGCAGCACTTGGCCTCGATCCGCAGGGGCTGGCCGAGACTGCCAGACGCATGGACCGCGCCCGGGGCGCTTTGCAGGCCCGCGCGGCGCAGGTCTGGGGCGAGATCGGGCGCGAAGATCGCGCCGGGTCTGTCGCAACTGGCGATTTGCTGCTGGATCGCACGGGGTTCGAGGCGATCGAACGGGATACCCAGCTGCGGCTGCTGGCCGGGGCGCTTCAGTATATCGCCACGGCGGACTATCGCCCGAGGGCCGAGCCGTTGGAGGCGCTGCTTGAGCGGTTGCTCGGGGGCGGTGGCGGCACGTTGCATGGCTGTGAAGCGCGCGCCGAGCGCGATGTGATCCGGGTGTTTCGCGAATTCAGGGCCGTGGCCCAGGTCACGCAGAGCGTCGGGGAGGCGGGTCTTTGGGATGGCCGATGGCATGTTCTTGGCGACGCTTCGCACGGCAAGACCATCCGCGCCCTTGGCGAGAACGGCTGGCAGCAACTCAAACAGCGGCCCGACGGCGCGCCGCCCTATCATGCCGCGCGCTCGTTGCCGTCGATCTGGGACGGCGACAGGCTGCTGGCTTGCGATGCGCTGGGTTTTGGCCCCGGCACCACGACACGGCTCTGGCCCATGGGCAAAGAGCTGTTCAGCGTAGAAGCTTTCCTTCTTTCGCATTGAACCGCCCGGCGGGATGTCTATGTTACACGGAAGCGCCGCACGACGGCGTCTTTACGTATTCAAAGGAGTTTTCCCTTGGGCAACGCTCGCAATATCGCCTTCTGGGTCGTCCTGTTCCTGTTGATCCTGGCGCTGTTCAACCTGTTCTCGGGCGGCGGATCGACGCTGCAGAGCCGCGAGGCCAGTTACTCCGAATTCGTCCGCGCCGTGGACGACAATTCGGTGAGCAACGTGGTCATCGACGGCGAGCAGGTCCGCTTCCGGACGAATGACGGTCAGGACTTCGTGGCCATCAAGCCCGAGGACGCTGAAGTTACCAAGCTCCTGATCGACAAGGACATTCCAGTCCGTGCCGAGCAGCAGGAGCAGTCTGGTTTCCAGTCCTTCCTGCTTTCCCTGCTGCCGTTCCTGCTGCTGATCGGGGTGTGGATCTACTTCATGAACCGCATGCAGGGCGGCGGCAAAGGCGGTGCCATGGGCTTTGGCAAATCCAAGGCCAAGCTGCTGACCGAAAAGCATGGCCGCGTCACGTTCGATGACGTGGCAGGCATCGACGAAGCCAAGGAAGAGCTCGAAGAGATCGTGGAATTCCTGCGCAATCCGCAGAAATTCAGCCGTCTGGGGGGCAAGATTCCCAAGGGCGCGCTTCTGGTTGGTCCTCCGGGCACCGGTAAGACGCTGCTGGCGCGCGCGATCGCGGGCGAGGCGGGCGTGCCTTTCTTCACCATCTCCGGCTCTGACTTTGTTGAAATGTTCGTGGGTGTCGGCGCATCCCGTGTCCGCGACATGTTCGAGCAGGCCAAAAAGAACGCGCCCTGTATCGTCTTTATCGACGAAATCGACGCGGTGGGCCGCGCCCGTGGTCAAGGCTATGGCGGTGGCAACGACGAGCGTGAACAGACGCTCAACCAGCTGCTGGTCGAGATGGACGGTTTCGAGGCCAACGAGGGTGTGATCATCGTCGCCGCGACCAACCGTCGCGATGTTCTGGACCCGGCGCTGCTGCGTCCCGGCCGGTTTGACCGTCAGGTCACCGTTCCGAACCCGGACATCAAGGGCCGCGAGAAGATCCTCGCGGTGCACGCCCGCAAGACGCCGCTTGGCCCCGATGTGGATCTGCGGATCATCGCACGCGGCACGCCCGGCTTCTCCGGCGCGGACCTTGCCAACCTTGTGAACGAGGCGGCTCTGATGGCGGCGCGTGTGGGGCGGCGGTTCGTGACGATGGAAGACTTCGAACAGGCCAAGGACAAGGTCATGATGGGCGCGGAGCGTCGCAGCATGGTTCTGACAGACGACCAGAAGGAGAAGACCGCCTACCACGAAGCCGGCCACGCGGTTGTTGGCCTGACGCTGCCGCAGTGCGATCCTGTCTACAAGGCGACGATCATCCCGCGCGGCGGTGCGCTTGGCATGGTGGTCTCGCTGCCCGAGATCGACCGTCTCAACTGGCACAAATCCGAGTGTGAGGAAAAGCTGGCCATGACCATGGCGGGCAAGGCGGCGGAGATCATCAAGTATGGCGCGCCGAATGTGTCAAACGGTCCGGCGGGCGACATCCAGCAGGCGTCCGGACTGGCGCGGGCGATGGTCCTGCGGTGGGGCATGTCGGATAAAGTCGGCAATATCGACTATTCCGAAGCGCATGAGGGCTACTCGGGCAACACTGCCGGTCTGTCGGTTTCGGCGCACACCAAGGAACTGATCGAGGACGAAGTCAAAAACTTCATCCAGGACGCCTACGATCGCGCTTTCCAGATCCTGACGGAACGCAAGGACGATTGGGAGCGGCTGGCGCAGGGCCTTCTGGAGTATGAGACGCTGACCGGCGAGGAAATTGTTCGCGTGATGCGCGGTGATCCGCCGACTTCGAAGGACGACGACGATGGCACCAGTGCCGCCGAAGAGACGCCCAGCGTGACGGCCATTCCCAAGACCAAACCCAAGGCAAAGCCGAAGGGTGGCGGGATGGAGCCGGAACCCTCGGCCTGATGTGAACGCACCCCGGCGGCCGCTCTTCGGAGCGGCCGTTTTGCGTCCCAGGGGGCAGATCGCCGGAGGCGAGCAGCGGCGGCTGGGGCGTTTGGGCGCGCGTGCTTTTCCTGTTGCGGACCCGGCGCATGGGCTATGACAGAAGAACACCCCACAGCGACCGGAAAGATCCGATGACCCAAAACGACTGGAACCCCGCGCTATACGCGCAATTCGCCGGTCTACGGCTGCGTCCTGCGCTGGATCTTCTGGCGCGGGTGCCGGCGCCGCCGGAGGCGACGGTCGCTTATGATCTCGGCTGCGGCAATGGTGCGGCGGGTCCGGTGCTGCGGTCGCGGATGGGCACCGGACGGCTGATCGGGATCGACATGTCGCCCGCCATGTTGGAACAGGCGCAGCAGAGCGGTGCGTATGATGCGCTGATCCGGGGCGATGTGAACGATTGGACGCCGGTGCCCGAAGCGCCCGCCGGTCTGATCTTTTCCAACGCGGCGCTGCATTGGCTGAAGGACCATCACAGCCTGATGCCGCGTCTTGCGGCGGCGCTGGCTCCGGGCGGCACACTGGCCGTGCAGGTGCCGCATCAGAACCGGGCGCCGTCGCATCGCATGTGGCTGAGTATAGCCGACGAGCTGTTCCCCGGCATTGTCGACCATGACGCGCTGCCGGGCGTGTTGCTGCCTGCGGAATACCATCGCCTGCTGAGCCCGCTGGGGCAGTTCGATCTTTGGGAAACAGAGTATTACCAGCCGCTGGCTCCCGGCACCGAGGGGCACCCGGTGCGGCGGTTCTCCGAGAGCACCTTTGCCAGGCCGATCCTCTCGGCACTGTCGGCACCGCAGCAAAGACAGTTGATCAGCGCCTATGAAGAGGTGGTCGCCAAGGCCTATCCGGCGGGAGAGGACGGCAGCGTGCTCTTCCCGTTCCGGCGGATGTTCTTTACCCTGACCCGCGCGGCGGGGTGAAACCCCGCCCTACAGCATGGAGCGCATGATGCCTGCCCTGATACCCACAGACTACACCGCCGAGATCGTCTGGCTTGGCGTTGTCACGAGCACGGACCGCCAGGAACTGATGTCGGAGGTGCGCGACACGCTTGACCTGCGCTTTGACGGGATCGCGGGATCGGTGCATGGCGGGCTGACGCGGGCCTCCTGCAGCCGGGTGAAATCGCAATATCCGAAGGGCACGGACATTCGCAACGAACGCCAGCTGAGCATCGTCTCGGAAGAGGAACTGGGGATCATCGCGCAGGCCATGGGCGTAGAGGCCTCGGCGCTGGATCCGGCGCGGCTCGGGGCGAGCATGGTGATCCGGGGCATCCACGATTTCAGCCATGTGCCGCCGTCCTCGCGGCTGCAGGCGCCCTCCGGTGCGACGGTCGCGATCGACATGCTCAACCAACCTTGCCAGTTTCCGGCGAAAAGCCTGCGCCATGTGCTGGGGGATCCGGCCAAGGGCTTCAAATCTGCAGCAGAGGGCCACCGGGGCGTGACCGCCTGGGTCGCGCGCGAGGGGCGCGTGGCCGTTGGCGACACGCTGACGCTTCACATCCCCGGCCAGCGCCACTGGCACCCGCACGCATGAGACGAGCGCCGCCCCACAATTGACGCAGGTGGTATCGCCGCCTGTCGCCGTCACGCGCCCGGCGTTTCCGATGCGCGCCCCTGCGCTCTGGTCCTGATCACGCCGCGCCGCACAATGCGCGCGAAAGGTCGGATTCGCGGCGACAGGGATGCGGGCGGGCGGGTATGGCTGCACCTGACAGACCAAAAAAACCCTCAACCCAACGGGACTGCACGCAAGATGGCCTTCAAGACCGACATCGAAATTGCCCGCGAGGCGAACAAGCTCCCGATCCGCGAGATCGGTGAAAAACTCGGCATCGCCTTTGAGAACCTCGTGCCCTATGGCCACGACAAGGCGAAAGTGAACCAGGATTTCATCAATTCCGTGCAGGATCGTCCGAACGGCAAGCTGATCCTCGTGACCGCGATCAACCCGACCCCGGCGGGCGAGGGCAAGACCACGACCACCGTGGGCCTTGGCGACGGTCTCAACCGGATCGGCAAGAAGGCTGCCGTCTGCATCCGCGAAGCCTCGCTTGGGCCGAACTTCGGCATGAAGGGCGGCGCAGCGGGCGGCGGCAAGGCGCAGATCGTGCCGATGGAGGACATGAACCTCCACTTTACCGGCGATTTCCACGCCATCACCTCGGCGCACAACCTGCTGTCCGCGATGATCGACAACCACATCTACTGGGGCAACGAGCTGGAAATCGACGAGCGCCGCGTGACCTGGCGCCGGGTTCTGGACATGAACGACCGCGCGCTGCGCGATGTGGTGACCTCGCTCGGCGGCGTGGCCAACGGCTTCCCGCGCCAGACCGGGTTTGACATCACCGTCGCCTCCGAAGTCATGGCGATCCTGTGTCTGTCGAAAGACCTCGCCGATCTTGAAAGCCGCCTTGGCGACATGATCGTGGCCTACCGCCGCGACCGTTCGCCGATCTATTGCCGCGATATCAAGGCCGATGGCGCGATGACCGTCCTGCTCAAGGACGCGATGCAGCCCAACCTGGTGCAGACGCTGGAAAACAACCCGGCCTTCGTGCACGGCGGCCCGTTTGCCAATATCGCCCACGGCTGCAACTCCGTGATCGCCACCACGACGGCGCTCAAGCTGGCCGACTATGTTGTGACCGAAGCGGGCTTCGGCGCGGACCTCGGGGCCGAGAAGTTCATGAACATCAAGTGCCGCAAGGCGGGCCTCGCGCCGGACTGCGTGGTGCTGGTCGCCACGGTGCGCGCGATGAAGATGAACGGCGGCGTCGCCAAGGCGGACCTCGGCGGTGAAAACGTGGACGCGGTGAAGGCGGGTTGCGCCAACCTCGGCCGTCATATCGGCAACCTCAAGCAGTTCGGCGTGCCGGTGGTCGTGGCGATCAACCACTTTGTCACCGACACAGACGCGGAAATCGACGCGGTGAAAGCCTATGTCGAAAGCCAGGGCTCCGAGGCGATCCTGTCACGGCACTGGGAACTGGGCTCTGAAGGCTCCGCCGATCTGGCCACCCGGGTCGCGGAAATCGCCGACAGCGGCGCCAGCCAATTCGCGCCGCTCTATGCCGACGACATGCCGCTGTTCCAGAAGATCGAGCGCATCGCCAAGTCGATTTATCATGCGGATGAGGTTCTGGCGGATGCCAAGATCCGCAATCAGCTGAAAGAATGGGAAGATGCGGGCTTCGGCAACTTGCCGGTCTGCATGGCCAAAACCCAGTACAGCTTTACAACCGATCCCAACCGCCGGGGCGCGCCGACCGGCCACTCGGTTCCGGTCCGTGAAGTGCGCTTGTCTGCGGGTGCGGGTTTTGTCGTGGTGATCTGCGGTGAAATCATGACAATGCCGGGGCTGCCGCGGACACCGGCATCCGAGACGATCCGTCTCAACGACGAAGGGCTGATCGAAGGTCTGTTCTGAGGCAAGCGGGCCGGGATGGGCGCGGCGCTCGTCCCGGCTTTTGCAAAGCCTGCGACATCGCCCCGCCCACCATCCCGCCGGGCGCCCTTGTCCGGCGCTTCGCGGGGCGATAGGTCGGGCTAGAGTTTTGTGAAAAAAGACACCGGGTGCAATTGATCAGCACACTGCCTATCTGGCCGGTGATGATCGAGGCCGTTCATTTCCACGCGGCGGCACGCAGGGCAAGGAAGGGAAAGACGGATGACAGCGACAGTGATCGACGGAAAGGCCTTTGCCGCAGAGTTGCGCGAGAGGGTGGCGGGGCATGTGGCGCGTCTGAAGGACGAACACGGGATCACGCCGGGATTGGCGGTCGTCCTGGTCGGGCAGGACCCGGCGAGCGAGGTCTATGTGGCGGCCAAGCACCGGCAGACCGTTGAGGTCGGCATGGCGTCCTTTGAGCACAAGTTGCCGGCGGATGTCTCCGAAGCGGATCTGTTCGCCTTGATTGACAAGTTGAATGCCGACCCTGCGGTGCATGGCATCCTGTGCCAGTTTCCGGTGCCGGATCATCTTGATGAGCGCGCAGTGGTGGCGCGGATCGACCCTGCGAAGGATGTGGACGGGTTGAGTGTGGTCAATGCGGGTCTTCTGGCCAGTGGCGAGACGGGGCTGGTGTCTTGCACGCCGCTTGGTTGCCTGATGTTGCTGCGGGATCAGA
Organism: Pacificoceanicola niger; assembly: GCF_048553275.1. Taxonomy (NCBI): domain Bacteria; kingdom Pseudomonadati; phylum Pseudomonadota; class Alphaproteobacteria; order Rhodobacterales; family Roseobacteraceae; genus Pacificoceanicola; species Pacificoceanicola niger. Next base: position 40,361 of record NZ_JBLZMW010000020.1, on the reverse strand, counting down.
TCGCGTCCATGTCGGGGCTCGAGGCCGTGGTGATCGGCCGCTCGAACCTCTTTGGCAAGCCGATGGCGCAGCTTTTGCTTCAGGAAAACTGTACCGTGACCGTCGCCCATTCCCGCACCCGAGATCTTGCCGAGGTGTGCCGCCGGGCGGATATTCTTGTCGCCGCCGTGGGGCGCGCGGAGATGGTGAAGGCCGATTGGGTCAAACCCGGTGCCACGGTGATCGATGTAGGCATCACCCGCGTTCCGCACCCGGAAAGGCCGGGAAAGTCCAAGCTGCTGGGCGATGTGGACTTCGCGTCGGTGTCCGAGGTGGCCGGTGCGATCACGCCAGTGCCGGGCGGCGTCGGGCCGATGACCATCGCTTGCCTTCTGGCGAACACCATCACGGCCTGTTGCCGGGCGCACGGTCTTGCGGAGCCGGACGGCCTCACCGCCTGATCCCAAAGGCGCCCGCCCCCGCGTCTTTACGGGGGCGGCGCCCGACATGAAATCCTGCGGGACAGTGTCCTAGCCGAGGGGCACAGGCACCATCGTTCCGGTCAGAAGCGCTACCTGCTTTTCCGCGCCATCGCGCAGGGCAAATACCTCTGCGGTGACCACCACCAGGCGTCTGCCCGGTTTGACAACGCGCCCGCGCGCGATCAGGCGGTCCCCGATGGCGGGCGACAGCAGATGGATCTTGATCTCCGAGGTGACCACCTCCGAGCCCTCAGGAATCACGCTCAGCGCGGCATAGCCCGCCGCCGTGTCCCCCAGCGCAAACGTCAGCGCGGCGTGCCCAAAGCCTTGCTGTTGCGAGGTGGCGGGCGTGATCGGCGCGGAGAGGGTCACAGCGCCTTCGGCCACCGTTTCAATGCGCGCCTGCAGCGTGGTCATCATGCCCTGACGGGCGAAACTGTCGTAAATGCGGTCTATGTCCATGGCGCATTGGCGCATGGCGCGGACCGCAACGCAAGCCTAACGCGGCATCGGGATCGCCAGCGCGCGCTGGCCGGTCAGGATCGCCATGGCGCCGTCCCTCATCATGCCGCAGAGCGGCGCGCGGGTGCAGTCGAGTCCGCCGGTGTAGGCGCCAAAGGCGGGCAGGATCAATCGCGCGGAATCGACAAGGAAACACGGCCGCGACAGGCTCCGGCCACGGAGCTGCAATCGCGCCTTGGGATGGTAGTGGCCGGACACCTCGCCGATCTGGCCAGAGGCAATGTGCCGGAACTGCAGCGCGCCGATCTCCAGGCTGTCGCGATGCGTTCCGCCAAGGGCCACGGGTCCCGGATCGTGGTTGCCTTCGATCCAGGTCCAGTCGCGCCCGGCCTGCAGCCGGGTGATCCACAGGCGATCCGGCTCGGGCAGCGCCGCCTCGATCCCGGGCGCATCAAAGCTGTCGCCAAGACAGATGACCCGCCGCGCCGCGCTGGTCTCAAGGTCCGCCTCCAGCCTCAGCAGGGTCTCACGGCTATCGTAGGGCGGCAGCTGTGCGCCGCCGACCGCCGACAGCCGGGCGCTCTTGCCCAGATGGAGATCCGAAACGACCAGAAGCTCTTGCTCGGGCCAGTGCAGGGCCCCGGACGGCAGCGCGAGAAGCTGTGCGCCGTGGAAGGAAAACGCGTGGGTGTTCATGGCTTGTTCCATGCCATGCCCGGCCCCGCGCGGCAAGGGTCTGGCTTTGCTCCCGCGCGCCGGTAGGTCGCGTGGCCAGCGCCGCATCGGGCAGCTTTGCGAGCGGCGCGAGACCCCGGCGGAGGAGAGGCGCGTTGATCCGGAAGGAGCAAGCCGGGCGCCATGCGGTCATCCGACCGCCGCCAGCCCGCTTTCCTGCAAAAGCCGTGTCACGGCCTCATCCAGCAGTCGCTCGTCCGCACCGCCGTTCACCGGTACGCGCCCAGGTTCCAGGAACAGCGGCGCAGACAACGGCGAAATCCGGGTCAGCGGGACGTGGTCGATCCGCGCGCCGACCCGCTCGCACATCTCGCGGATGCGCGAGAAATCGACGAGGCCGCGCATCGCTTCCTGCCGGGTGACGCGCATCATCAGGTGTTCGGGATCGTATTTCAGCAGCGTGTCATAGAGAATGTCGGAGGACATGGTCGCCTGCCGTCCGGTCTTTTTCGTACCGCCCAGCCGCCGCTCGATAAGCCCGGCAATCGTGGCAGAGGCGCGAAAAGTCCGTTTCATCACCGCATTTCCCGCCAGCCAACCATCCAACCCGGCCTCCAGCGCTTCAATGTTGAACAGCGCGGCGGGATCTCCCACCGCGTCGAGCCCCCAGATCAGAGTGGCGTAATCGCTGCTGACAAAGCCCATGGGAGCCAGCCCCATCTCCTCCATCCGCTTGGTCAGCAAGAGGCCGAGCGTCTGCTGCGCATTGCGCCCGGCAAAGCCATAGACAACCATGTTCTGCCGCCCGTCATGGGGGAAGGTTTCGATCATCAGCCGCCCGGGCTGCGGCAAACGGCTCACCTCTGCCTGCAGGCGCAGCCAATCGGCGGTGTGCTCCGGCAGGCCGGACCAGTCGCCGGTCCGGAACATGCGCAGGATACGCTGCGAGAGCTGTGTCGAGGTGGCGAATTTGGTGCCGTTGAATACCGCGATCTTCGGCTTTTTCGCGGCATCGCGGCTGACTTCGACGATCATCTCGCGCAGCCGGTCATAGCGCACGATCTGTCCGCCGATCAGGAAAGTGTCGCCGGGAGTCAGGCTCGCGGCAAAGCTTTCCTCGACCTCGCCCAGCGGCGCGCCGCCACGCCCGCGCCAGCGCACCTTGAGCGTATCGGTGTCCTGAATGGTTCCGATGTTCTGCCGGATCCGCAGGGCAGAGCGCGGATCGCGCAACTGCCACAGCCCGTCGGGCCGCTGCAGCAGGCGCTTCCACTGGTCATAGGCCCGCAGCGCATAGCCCCCGGTGGCACAAAATTCCAGGCAATCGTCAAAGGCGGCGCGGGTGAGGCCGGCATAGGGGCCAGCGCTGCGCATCTCTTCAAACAGCGCGCCTGCCTCGAACGGCCCCGAACAGGCGGCGATCAGGATATGCTGGCACAGCACGTCCAGCGGCCCCGGCCCGCGCGGCTCACCATCGAGATCGCGCGCCCGCACCGCCTCCAGCGCCGCGACGCATTCCACCACCTCAAAGCGGTTGGCAGGGACAAGCAGCGCCTTGGACGGGGCGTTATAGCGGTGGTTCGCGCGCCCGATCCGCTGCACCAGCCGTTTCACGTTCTTCGGGGCGCCGACCTGAATGACCAGATCGACATCGCCCCAGTCGATGCCAAGATCCAGCGATCCGGTACAGACGATGGCGCGCAGCTGACCGGCCACCATCGCCGCCTCCACCTTCTCGCGCTGCGCCCGGTCGAGCGAGCCATGGTGAATGCCGATGGGCAGGGCATCCTCGTTGGCAAGCCACAGGTTGCGAAAGAAGATCTCCGCCTGTGCCCGCGTGTTGTGAAAGATCAGCGTGGTGCGGTGCTGTTTCACGGCCTCCAGCACGGCAGGAATGGCATAGGCCGCGCCGCCGCCGGACCAAGGCGGTGGGGCCTCCACCTGCAACATCGCAATGTCCGGATCGGGGCCGGGATCGGCAAGGATGATCTCGCAGGGGTCCGGATTCCGGGCGAGGAAGGACGCCAGGGCGGGCGGATCCTCCACCGTCGCCGACAGGCCGACGCGGCGCAGGCCGGGACACATCCGCTGCAGCCGCGCCAGCGCCAGCATGAGCTGATCGCCGCGCTTGCTTTCGGCCAGCGCGTGGATCTCGTCCACAACCACGCGTTTGAGCCCGGCGAACATGCGCGGCGCGTCCTCATAACTGGTCAGCAGCGCCAGCGATTCCGGTGTGGTCAAAAGGATATGCGGCGGATCGGCCCGCTGCCGCCGCTTCTGGGTATAAGACGTATCGCCCGTGCGGTCCTCCACCCGGATCGGCAGCCCTGCTTCCTCGATCGGCACCCGCAGGTTGCGCCGTATATCCGCTGCCAACGCCTTCAACGGCGAGACATAGAGCGTATGCAGCCCCGCCGCCGGCGTCTCCGCCAGGTCGACCAAAGACGGCAAGAACCCGGCCAATGTCTTGCCGCCGCCGGTTGGCGCGATCAGCAACAGCGCCGGATCGTCGGCACGCTCCAGCATCGCCTGCTGATGCGGATGCACGGACCAGCCGCGCTGATCGAACCAGGCCTGAAGCGAAGGGGGCAATGTCATAGCCCATAGATAGCGAGCCTTGAACAAAAGCAAAACGCTTTGGCCTTACCGGTCCGAAATTATCCCGGGGGATGCGCCGAAGGCGGCGGGGGCAGCGCCCCCAATCCAAAATTTTGTCCCAGCAAGATTTTTGTGTCCGGCGGCAGGCGGCGCAGACCCTTCCCATTGCGCGCAACATCCGCTTCACTGTGCGGCGGGAGGACAGTCATGCTGGGCGGTATCCGCATCATTGAATTCGAGGCGCTTGGTCCCGCGCCGTTCGCCGGTATGCTGCTTGCGGATCTGGGGGCGGAGGTCATCGTCGTGCATCGCAAGTCCGGGGGAGAGAACCCGGCGAAACAGTCCCGATCGCTGCTCGATCGGGGAAAGCGGTCCATCGCGCTCGATCTGAAATCCCCGGATGATCTGCACAGCGCCCGCGCGCTCATCCGCTCTGCCGACGGGATGACAGAAGGCCTGCGGCCCGGCGTGATGGAGCGGCTCGGCCTCGGGCCGGAGGTGGCGCATCGCCTCAATCCCCGGCTTGTCTATGGCCGTATGACCGGCTGGGGGCAGAGCGGCCCGCGGGCACAGCAGGCTGGGCACGATCTCACCTATCTGGCACTCAGCGGTGCGCTGTTCTACGCCTCCCAGGACAGCCCGCCGTTCCCTCCGCCGACGATGCTTGGGGATATCGGCGCGGGGGCTATGTACCTCGCGGTCGGCATGTTGGCGGGGCTGATGAATGCGCAGAAAACCGGCGCGGGTACGGTTGTCGATGCCGCCATTGTCGATGGGGCAAGCCACATGATGGCGCTGCTGCTCTCCATGGGGCCGCACTTCGATATCGGCGCGCGGGGGCGTTCGCTGCTCGATGGGCCGCATTGGTCGCGCTGTTACGCATGTGCCGATGGGCGGCACGTCGCGGTGCAATGCCTTGAGCCGCAATTCCATGCGCTGTTTCTTGAGACGCTCGGCCTGTCGGACGATCCCGCCTTTGCGCGGCCCTATGATCCAGAGACCTGGCCGGGGGCGACACAGGCGCTGACGGCGCATTTCGCCTCACAGCCAGCCGCGCATTGGGCCGCGCTCTTCGAGGGCAGCGATGCCTGCGTTGCGCCGGTTCTGACCCCCGACGAGGCGCGGCGCGATCCGCATATCGCGGCTCGGGGCATCTGGGGCGCGGACGGCGGTCCGGCGCCCGCGCCGCGTTTCGACACATTTGCCGTGCCGCCGCATCCGCCTCCCGCACGGGGCCAGGATGGCGCGGCGATCCTTTCCGAGCTTCATGACAAAGGCCTGCTATGACCAATTCCGACTCCGACGTTCTCGGCGCGCTGCTGCGTCGCCGCTATTCCTGCCGGGCCTATCGCGCCGATCCGGTGCCGCGTGCTGATATCGAAGCGGCATTGCGCGATGCCCAGCGGGTGCCGAGCTGGTGCAACTCCCAGCCGTGGCAGGTGCATGTCTGCGGCGCGGACGAGACCGGGCGCCTGCGCGGTGCGCTGAGCGCGCATATCAAGACCGCAAGCCACACCCCGGATATTCCGTTTCCGGAGGCCTACGAGGGTGCCTACAAGGAGCGCCGCCGCACCTGTGGCTGGCAGCTATATGATGCGGTGGGCGTGCAGAAGGGCGACCGCGAAGGCTCGGCCGCCGAGATGCGCAAGAACTTCGCCTTTTTCGGCGCGCCGCACTTCCTGCTGATCACCACGCCGAAGAAGCTCGGCCCCTATGGGGTACTGGATTGCGGCGCGTATCTTACCGCGCTGCTGCTTGCCTTCGAGGCGCGCGGCATCGCGGCGGTGCCGCAGGCCGCCGTGGCCAGCTATGCGCCTTTCATGCGGGACTGGTTCGATGTGGCTGCGGACCGCGACGTGCTTGTCGGGGCGTCCTTCGGCTATGCCGAGGCGGGCCACCCGGCCAACAGTTTCCGCACGGACCGCGCGGATCTGCCCGAGGTGGTGGACTGGCGCTGAGCATCACGCCTCTTCGAGGCGGTCCGTGGCGGGAGGCGGCGTCGGGCTGAGCGCGCTGATCTGGTCATAGAGCGCATCGTCCATCTCGAACCGGATCGCGGCGAGGGAGGGCGAGAGCTGGTCCGGTTTGCTCGCCGACAGGATCGGCACCGGCCGGGCCACATGCCGCGCCACCCAGGCTACCGCCAGTGTCGCGGGAGAGGTGCCATGATCGCGGGCGAGCGCCGCCAGATCCTTTGCGGTCTGGTGCATGCTTTCCTGCGCATAGCGCTTTTGGTACATCGCGTTCTCGGTCAGGCGACCCGCGCCCCCGCCGGCATATTTGCCGGTCAGCAGCCCGCCGCCCAGCGGCGAATAGGGCACCGGCACGATGCCTTCACCGGCGCACATCGGCAGCAGCTCGACCTCGGCTTGCCGTTTGACAAGATTGTACATCGGCTGGATCGCGTCGATGCGGGTGTCGTATTCCGCCGCGACGGCCTGTGCCTTCATCACCTGCCATGCGGCATAGTTCGACACGCCGATGCGCCGGATGATGCCTTTTTGCTGTAACTCGGCCAGCGTGCCGAAGGTTTCGGGCAGCGGCGTGTCCGGGTCCCAGCGGTGCATGTAAAGCAGGTCGATCACGTCGATCGACATCCGCGAGCGGCTCTGATCCACCGAGTCGAGGATCGCCGCGCGCGACGCTCCGCCGGAGTAGCTGGCCTTGGTCGCGATCAGGAGGTCGTCCCGCTCCTGCGCGGCAAAGCGGCCCAGAAGCCGTTCGGATTCGCCGTCCGTATAAACATGCGCGGTGTCGAAAAAGGCGATGCCCGCGGCCCGGCAGGCATCGTACATGGTGCGGCTTTCGACGGCATTTGCCTTGCCGCCAAACTGCATGGCACCAAAACAGAAGGGCAGGGGTGTTTTCCCCGAAATCGTGCTAAAGAGGCTCATGATGCGAACACTGACATGTCTTCGACGAAAAGCAAGCCTTGCCAGCGCGCGCGCCCTCGCGATGTGCGCAGCGGGTTGTGCGGCAACGGGTTTCCTGCTTTCGCCAACACCGTTGAATGCCGGTTCGGAGTGTACCCAGGACGCGATGATCGTCTTTGATGGCTCCGGCAGCATGGCCGAAATGGGCTTCAACAAGATTGACGTGCCGCGCATCATCGAAGCGCGTGAAGCCTTGCACAGTGTCTTGCCGCAGATCGCCGCGATGCGGCGGCTCGGCCTCGTGGTCTATGGTCCCGGCGGCGACGCCGAGTGCAAGAGCACGGAGCTGCATTTCGGCCCGCGCCCGGATGCCGCCCGGCCGATTTCGGCGGCGGTGGATGCCATTGATCCCACCGGCAACACGCCGCTGACCGAAGGGGTGCGGCTGGCCGCCGAAGCGCTTGAGTACCGCACGCGCGCGGGGGCTATCGTGCTGGTGACGGACGGGGACGAGACCTGTGGCGGCGCGCCGTGCCAGCTTGCCGCCGATCTGGCGGCGGAGGGGCTGGATCTTACGGTGCATGTGATCGGTTTCAAGGTCCGCAGCAGCCACTTCCGCTGGGACAGCGAGCGCGACACCGAAGCGGTGAGCAATGCCCGCTGCCTCGCGGATCGGACCGGCGGTGAATATTTCAGCGCCGAATCCGTGCAGGATCTCATCGGTGCCCTGCGCGTCACGCTCGGCTGCAATGTCTTCGGAGCGCTGACCCGTCCCTGACCAGGGTCGCGGGCGCGCGGCCTATTCGCGCTCCGTGTGGAACTCTTCGAGCTCGGGCCGCGTGCCGATGGTGATGTGGTCGATTTCCTCCATCGCAAAGCCGCGAATGAGCGACGGGATCATCATGCAGACGAGCAAGAAGATCGGAAGGCCCACGACGGTGATCACCTGTTGCAGCGCGTCGAGCCCCGCGTCCCCGGCGAGCAGGATCAGCATCGCAGCCACAAGACCTTCCGCCGCACCCCAGAACACCCGCTGACCCACCGGGCCGGGTTCGGGTGAGCCGGTGCAGAGCATGTCCACGACGAGGCTGGCCGAGTCGGAGGAGGTGGCAAAGAAGATCGCCACGATGATCACGGCAAAGCCCTGGATGAAGCTGGTGAAGGGGAAATGCTCGAAGAAGGCGAACATGGCCAGCGGGACGCTTTCCGCGACCGCCGCGCTGATCTTCCCGGCCTCTTCGCCCAACGCCGCGCGGGCGGCAGCTCCAAGCCCGTCGAATTCCATCGCCTGCCAGCCAAAGATGGCGAACCAGATCAGCGTGAACAGCGACGGCGCCATGAGCACACCGAAAACGAACTCCCGGATCGTGCGCCCGCGCGAGATGCGCGCCACAAACAGGCCGATGAACGGCGACCACGTCACGGTCCAGGCCCAGTAAAAGACGGTCCAGCCACCCTGCCAACCCCATGTATCAGTGTCCGGATTGTTGTTCGCGAGCATGTCGTTCCAGAAGGCAAGCCGGGGCAAATTGCTGAAATACAGCCCGAAGGTCTCGACGATGCCGCGCAGCAGGAAGAGCGTTGAGCCGGTGACGAGCACAAACACCATCAACGCCACGGCCATGCCGATATTGAGGTTCGAGAGCACTTTCACGCCCTTGTCCAGACCAACGACGATGGAGCCGATGGCGACGACGGTCAGCACGACAAGGATCATCACCTGCACCGTTGCGCCATCTCCTGTTCCAAAGAGCGCATCGAGGCCCGCCGCAATCTGGCTGGAACCGAGGCCGAGCGAGACGGCAACACCGAAGAGCGTGCCGAGAATGGACGCAATGTCGATCGCCTTGCCCACGGGGCCGTGAATGCCCTCGCGCAGCAGCGGATAGAAGACGGAGCTGACCCGGACGGGCAGCTCGTACCGGTTGATGAAATAGGCGAACGCCAGCCCCGGCAGCGTGAAGATCGTCCATGTGTGCAGGCCAAGGTGATAGATGGCGATCGACATGGCGTCGCGGGCGGCGGCTTCGCTGTAGGGTTCGACGCCCTGGATCGGTGGATTGGAGAAATGCGAGATCGGCTCTGCCACGCCCCAGAACATCAGCACCGTGCCGATACCCCCGGCAAAGAGCATGGTGAACCAGCTGAGGTTGGAGAACTCGGGCCGCGAGCCTTTGGGGCCAAGGCGGATATGCCCATGCCGCGACGCGGCGGCCCAGATCAGGAAACCGAGCCAGACATTGACGCCAAGAATGAAGAACCAGCCCATATTGGTGACGATCCACGCGCGCCCGGCGGCAAAGGCCGCGCCGATCTGACTGGGAAAAAAGACGAGGGCGAGAGCGAAGACCAGCGTAAAGCCCGCTGAGGCAAAGAAAATCGTCGGGTCGGTTTTCAAACCGAGCTTGCGGGCCAGCTGTTCCAAGATGTCGTCCCTCTAGTTTTTTGCAAACCAATTGGGACTCAACGGGAGGATGTGGAGTTCGTTCCGAAATACCTCAAAAAAAAATTCCAGAAACGAAAACGGGGGCCCGCGCGGAGCCCCCGTCTGTCATCAATCAGAACGCGATCAGTTCGGCACGTCTGCGGTGATGCCTTCGACGTAGAAGTTCATGCCGGCCAGTGTGCCGTCATCGGCCACTTCGCCTTCGGCAAGCCATGCGGTGCCGTCCTGCTTGTTGAGCGGACCGGTGAAGGGATGGTAGTCGCCCGACGCGATCTGCTCCTTGAGGGCGAGCGCCTCGGCCTTCACCTCTGCGGGGACGGCGTCGGTGATCTCGCCAATGCCGACCATGCCGGTGCTGATCCCGTCCCAGGTGTCCTTGCTCTCCCAGGTGCCATCCATCACCGCCTGAACGCGATCAATGTAGTAGGGCGTCCAGTTGTCGATGATCGAGGACACGCGCGGCAGGGGCGCGTATTCCGCCATGTCGGAGGCCTGACCAAAGGTGATCACGCCGCCGGCTTCCTGCGCTGCGGCCTGCGGAGCGGTGGAGTCGGTGTGCTGCAGGATCACGTCTGCGCCGTTCTCGATCAGGGCGCGGGCGGCGTCCGCTTCCTTGGCCGGATCGAACCACGTGTAGAGCCAGATGATCGAAAACTCGACATCCGGGTTCACCTTCTTGGCGTGGATATAGGCGGAGTTGATGCCGCGAATGACCTCGGGAATCGGAACCGACGCAATATAGCCGATCTTGTTGGTCTTGGTCATGGAGCCCGCGATGTGGCCCTGAATCGCACGGCCCTCATAGAAGCGCGCGGAGTAGGTACTGACGTTGTCGGCACGCTTGTAGCCGGTGGCATGTTCGAACTTCACATCCGGGAATTTCGCGGCCACGGCCATCGTCGGATCCATATAGCCGAAGGACGTCGTGAAGATGATATCCGCCCCGGTCAGCGCCATCTGGGTGATGGCGCGCTCGGCGTCGGCGCTCTCGGGCACGTTTTCCTGATAGACGGTTTTCACCTTGCCGTCGAAATGCGCTTCCATCTTCTGGCGCGCCTGATCGTGCTCGTAGGTCCAGCCGCCGTCACCCGGAGGGCCGATGTAGATGAAACCCGCGGTCAGCGGCTCGCCATGGCTTTCGGCCAGCGCGGCGCCACCAAAGGTCAGCGCCATGGCGGCGGAGGCGAGAAGGGTACGTCTGAGCATATGTAGTCTCCTGTTGGACGGTGTTTTTTGAAAGAATAGTCGATCAGCTGGACGCGTGGAAGGACCGACCAAGCGAGCCGGGCGATCCATGGGCGCCGCGCGCCGAGATAAAGACAAGCACGATGATCGTGATCAGGTAGGGCGACGCGCTGAGCAGGGCGACGGGCACATTGGCCCCGGCCGCCTGCAGGTTCAGCTGCAGCACCGTGACCCCGCCAAAGAGATAGGCCCCGATGAGCACACGGCCCGCCCGCCAGCTGGCAAAGACAACGATGGCCAGTGCGATCCATCCCGCACCCGCCGTCATGCCCTCGGTCCATTGCGGCACGCGAACAAGGCTGAGGTACGCCCCGCCGAGGCCCGCACAGGCCCCGCCGAAACCGATCGCAAGCAGGCGGACGTAGACAACCTTGTAGCCAAGCGCATGGGCGCTGTCGTGGCTTTCGCCCACCGCCCGCAGGATCAGACCGGCGCGGGTGAACTTCAGAAACGCCCAGACCGCGAGGACCAGAAGCAGGCTGACATAGATCATCACATCATGGCTGAACAGCATCTTGCCAAAGACGGGCAGATCGCTGAGCAGCGGGATGTCGAGCTTGGCCACCGGCGGCGCCTTCATGCCCTCATAGGGCTTGCCGATCAGGCTCGACAGGCCAAGGCCCACAAGCGTCAGGCCAAGCCCCGTGGCGACCTGATTGGACAGCAGGAACTGCGTCAGCACACCAAAGGCCAGCGACAGCACCGCGCCTGCGACCGCCGCCGCGACAAAGCCGAGATAGGGGTTGCCGATGGTCACGGAGACGGCAAAGCCGACCACCGCGCCGGTGATCATCATCCCCTCGACCCCGAGGTTCAGCACGCCGGATTTCTCCACGACCATCTCGCCGATGGCGGCGAGCAGGATGGGCGTCGCCGATACCATGATGGAGGCAACGAGGAGGACAGGATTGATTGAACTCAGGTCCATGGGGCCATCCATTCGTTCAAGATGAAAAATCCGACAGGCAGGCCAATACCGATGCCATAAAGACGCCTTCGCCCTTCCCGGGATACAACGGGCGCGGCGAGGTCTTCGACGAGCGTCCAGGGCCGGGCCTGTGTGGTCAACGCGCGCGCGCGCCGCGCCCACAGGTGCATTGCAAGATAACTGCCAGGAACCAGGAGTCCCAGGATCCAGTAGTCCGTAGCGATGACGGGGGCTCCGAGAATTGTGGCAATCGCGACCGCAAAGCCGATCAGGAAAAGTTTCGCATGTCGCATCACGCCACCTCTCTCTTGCCAATCCGCACACGGTAATTGGTGAACACATCCGTCGCCAGCAGGAAGAACAAGAGCATCCCCTGAAAGAGCTGGATCGACGCCCCGGGCAGGCCAAGCATGAGCTGCGCCAACTCGCCGCCGATATAGGTCAGCGCCATCAGCAGCCCGGCAAGCAGGATGCCAAAGGGGTTCAGGCGGCCAAGGAAGGCCACGATGATCGCTGTGAAGCCGTAGCCTGCGTTGAAGCTTCCGGTGATCTGCCCCGCCGGACCGGTGACCTCAAAAAGGCCGGCCATGCCCGCCAGCGTGCCGGAGATCCCAAGGCACAGCAGCACGATCCGCGCCGGATTGACGCCGGAGAACCGCGCCGCGCGGGGGGCCTCGCCGGACAGGCGAATGTTGAAACCCTGAATATGCCGCGCCATCAGAACATAGGCCGCGATCACCGCGATGAAGGCGGTCACGACACCCCAATGCATGCCCGTATCGGCAAAGATCTCCGCGTTGTAGGCGGCGTCCCACTGCTTGAAATTTCGGCTGCCGGGGAATCCCATGCCTTCGGGATTGCGCAGCAGCCCGGTGGAAACGGAAATCAGGATATTCTGTGCCACATAGACCAACATCAAGGAGACAAGGATCTCGTTGGTCCCGAACTTCGTCTTGAGCACCGCCGGGATCATGGCCCAGACCCAGCCGCCCAAAGCCCCGCACAGGATCATCAGCGGAAAGATCAGCACATTTTCGGACGGGTAAAAGGCAAGCCCCGCCCCGGCGCCAAAGATCGCGCCCATGATATATTGCCCTTCGGCCCCAATGTTCCAGATCCCTGCGCGAAACCCGATGGACAGGCCGATGGCAATCAGGATCAGCGGCCCTGCCTTGACCAGCAACTGCGGCCGCGAGAAGGCGGCGAACTGCGGGTGGAACAACGGATCCCAAAAGATCGTGCGGATCGCCTCCACCGGATCGACCCCGAGAATGGCAAACATCAGCCCGCCAACCAGCATGGTCAGCAAAACCGCGAAAAGCGGCGTTATCGCCGTCCAGAGCCGCGACGGCTGCGGGCGTTTTTCAAGCGTGATCATGCTCCGCCCTCCATCCATGCGACCATGAAGGACGGATCTGGGGATTTTACCCCGGAAGCCGCCGGGAAGGCCGCGTGCCCTCCGCGATCGCCCTTCTGGCAATTGTACCGGAATGAAACAGCGGTCCCATGGAGCGTGGCCTGCCCGTCCGGGCGCTTATGCCTCAACATGGGCCACCTCCATGTCATGTGCGCCGCCCATCATCAGGCCGATCTGTTCCATGTTCAGCTCTCCAACCGGGCGCGCGGCGGATAGCCGCCCTTCGTTCAGCGCGGCGAAGCGGTCCGATATTTCCATCAGCTCGTCCAGATCCTGACTGATCACGACGATGGCCGCGCCCTTGCCGGCAAGGTCCAGAAGCGCCTGCCGGATCGCGGCGGCGGCGGCGGCATCGACGCCCCAGGTCGGCTGGTTCACGATCAGCACATCCGGGTTTTGCAGGATCTCGCGGCCAACCACGAATTTCTGCAGGTTCCCGCCCGAGAGCGCCCGCGCGGCGGTGCCGGGACCGGGGGTGCGCACGTCGAAACGCTCGATCACCGTCTCGGCAAAGCTCTGCGCCTTGCTCCAGTTGATCAGCCCGCGTTTGACGAGGGATTCGCGCCGTGCGGCGGTCAGCACACCGTTTTCCGTCAGACTCATGTCCGGTGCGGCGGCGTGGCCAAGGCGCTCCTCCGGAGCCGACAGCAGCCCCATGTCGCGCCTGGCCACGGGACCGGCGGCGCTGATGTCATTGCCTTTCATCATCACCGTGCCCGCGCCCGATGTCCGCTCGCCCGACAGCGCCGCAAGCAGCTCGTCCTGGCCGTTGCCCGCGACCCCGCCGATGCCAAGCACTTCGCCCGCCTGCACCGCGAAATTCACATCGCGCAGCGGTGTGCCAAAAGCGCCCGGCGCAGGCAGGCTCAGCCCCTTGGCCTCCAGCAGCACCGCGCCCTTTTCGATCTCGCGCGAGACCGGCGAGGCAAAGCTGCTGCCCACCATCAGCTCGGCCAGCTCCCGCGCCGTGCTCTCGGACGGGGTGCTTTCCCCCACCTTCTTGCCCAGCCGCAGGATTGTCGCATGGTCGCAAATCGCCCGGATTTCCTCCAGCTTGTGCGAGATATAGAGGATCGAGGTGCCCTCGGCCTTCAGCTTCATCAACGTCTCGAACAGGATTTCCACCTCCTGCGGCGTCAGCACCGAAGTCGGTTCATCCATGATCAGCAGCCGCGGGTTTTGCAGCAGGCAGCGGATGATCTCCACCCTCTGCCGCTCTCCGGCGGACAGCGTCCCGACAGTGCGCGACGGATCGAGCGGCAGGCCGTAGAGTTCGGACACCTCGCGGATGCGCCGCGCCAGATCGCGCATGGGCGGCGGATTTTCCATGCCCAGCGCAACATTCTCCGCCACGTCCAGCGCGTCGAACAAAGAGAAGTGCTGAAACACCATGGCAACGCCGCTTTGCCGCGCTTCGGAGGGTTTGCCCGGGGTAAAGGCCGCCCCGTCGAGCGTCATCGTGCCTTTGTCCGGCGCCACGAGGCCATAGATCATCTTGACCAGGGTCGATTTTCCCGCGCCGTTCTCGCCGAGAAGCGCGTGGATTTCTCCCTTGCGGATGTCGAAAGACACATCGTCATTCGCCACCACACCGGGATAGGCCTTCGTCAGGCCCCGGATGCCAAGTAGGATATCTGACACGTGTCCCCGTTCCTTTTTTGCAAAGTAAGTAGCTGCGTCGCGACCCCGATGGCAATGGCGGCGGGGTGCTTGCCAAATGATTTTTGCCCAATCGGGCAGCAGATGCGTGAAATCTGTGCGTCCGCATGGCCAAGCGCGCCAAGCCGCTTGCGAAAACGCGCCCATTTGGTGTCGGAGCCGATCAAACCGCAGAACGCGAAATCATGGCTCAGGATCGCATGGCACAGGTCCAGATCGAGCGCGTGTGAATAGGTCAGGATAAGGTGCTCGGCCTCCGGCGGAGCATGCGGGACCAGCGCCGCCGGCCGCGCGGCGGGCACCGGTGTCACGGCCTCGGGGATCTCGGGCGGAAAGCGTTCGGGGCCGGTGTCGACCCATGTGATGGCGAGGTCCGGCAAGGGAGAGAGCACCTGCACCAGCGCCCGGCCCACGTGGCCCGCGCCCCAGATCCACAGCGGTCGTTGCGGCGCGGCGACCGGCTCGATCATCCAGCCATCGCGCAATTCAGGGGGCGGGCGTTGTCCTTCGCGGCGGGCCTGGGACAGCAGCGCCCCGACCGTGAAGGGCATGGCGCCGGGTCCCCGGGCAACGACGCGCCGGCCCTCCAGTGCTGCCACAGCCTCCGCATCGAACTGCTCGGTCCAGAGCGTCACCGCCCCGCCGCAGCACTGGCCCATTTCCGGGCCAAGCGCATGTCGCGTGGCGCCATGGCGATCAAACGCATGCCGCGCGGCCTCATGCTCCAGCGTACCGCCCCCGATCGTGCCGCTTTGCCCCGGGCGGGCACCTTCACGCCAGACCAGCATCGCGGCGCCAACTTCGCGCGGGGTGCTGCCCCTGACCTCGGCAACCACGACCCGTGCAACGCGGCCGTGCGCCGCCACCGCCGCCTTCAGCGCCTCCAGATCAAAGCTCACCGCGCACCCTCCGCACCGCCGCAAGGACGGCCTCGGGTGTCGCGGGCGCGTCCAGCGCCGGATACTCCGTGCCACAGGCCGCCACCGCATCGGACAGCGCCATCAGCACAGAAATCCCGTGCATGAACGGGGGCTCGCCCACCGCCTTGGAGCGATAGATCGTCTCTTCGCGATTGCGCTGGTCCCAGAGGGTCACGTTGAACTGTTCCGGGCGATCCGAACAGGCGGGGATCTTGTAGGTGGAGGGCGCATGGGTGCGCAGCCGCCCGTCCACATCCCAGACAAGCTCCTCCGTGGTCAGCCAGCCCGCGCCCTGCACAAAGCCGCCCTCGATCTGACCCCGATCCAGCGCCGGGTTCAGCGAGGTGCCGCAATCATGCACGATGTCGGTGCGCAGGATGCGATACTCGCCGGTCAGCGTGTCAATCACCACTTCCGAGCAGCTGACACCATAGGCAAAATAGAAGAACGGCCGCCCCTGGCCCTTCACGGAATCCCAGCTCAGCCTGGGCGTCTTGTAAAAGCCGGTCGAGGACAGGCTCACCCGGGCCTCGTAACAGAGCTTCGCCGCCTCGTCGAAGGGGATCTTGTTGCCGCCGACCTGCACGATGCCATCGGCAAAAACGACGTCCCCGGCGGTGTCGTCGTAAAGCTTGGCCAGATGCTCGGCCATGCGTCCCCGAATGGTATCACAGGCGGCCTTGACCGCCATGCCATTCAGATCCGAGCCCGAGGAGGCCGCCGTCGCGGAGGTGTTGGGCACCTTGGCCGTATCCGTCGCGGTGATCTTCACCCTGTCCATATCGACGCCGAATGCACATGCGGCGACCTGCGCCACCTTCTGGAACAACCCCTGTCCCATCTCCGTGCCACCGTGGTTCATGGCGATGCTGCCGTCCTGATAGACATGCACCAGCGCCCCGGCCTGGTTGAGATGCGTCAGCGTAAAGGAAATCCCGAACTTCACCGGCGTCAGGGCGATCCCGCGCTTGAGCACCGGGTTGGCGGCGTTCCACTCCGCCACCGCCGCCCGCCGCGCCGCGTATTCACAACCCTCCGAAAGGGCCTCGGTCATCTCGTGCAGGATGAAATCCGTGACCGGCTGACCGTAGGGTGTGGTTTGAACGTCTTTGGGCGGCACCGTTGGCTTGCCGTCCGGAACGGCCTCCGCTGCCCCGCGCGAGGTCAGATCAACGTCCGTCCCGTCCTGGTTCTTCTCTGGTAAAATATCCCGGGGGGAGTCCGCAGGACGGGGGGCTGGCCCCCCCTCTGCCCGTGCCGCATAGTAATTCGCCTGCCGGACCTTCAGTGGGTCCTTGCCAAGCGCATGCGCCACGTGATCCATCACCCGCTCGATCCCCAGCATCCCCTGCGGACCGCCAAAACCACGATAGGCCGTGGCGCTCTGGGTGTTGGTTTTCAGCCTGTGGCTCTCGATCCGGATATTCTCCAGAAGATAGGCATTGTCCGAATGCAGCATCGCCCGGTCCGCCACCGGATGCGACAGATCCTGCGCCCAGCCACAGCGCGCCAGTTGCAGGAATTCCACCCCGGTCAGCCGCCCGTCATCGTCGAAACCGGCGGTGTACTCGATGCGGAAATCGTGGCGCTTGCCGGTGATCATGAAGTCATCGTCGCGGTCATAGCGCATCTTGGCCGACCGGCCCGTCGCCGCCGCGACCACGGCACAGGCAATGGCCAGCGCGTTGCCCTGGCTCTCCTTGCCGCCGAAACCGCCGCCCATGCGCCGGGTCTCGACGCGCACGGCGTGCATCGGCAGGTGCAGGGCGTGGGCGACCTTGTGCTGGATCTCGGTCGGATGCTGGGTCGAGCTATGCACCAGCATGTCGCCGCCTTCCTGCGGCACCGCCATCGCGGCCTGTCCTTCGAGGTAGAAGTGCTCCTGACCGCCCATGACGATCACCCCTTCGATGGAATGCGGCGCCGTGTCGATGGCCTCGCCCGCATCGCCCTTTTCCCAGATCCGCGGATCGCCGAAGGAGGCCCCGGCTTCCATCGCCTCGGGAATGGTCAGGATCGCATCGCGCGACTGGTACTCGATCTTCGCCAGCCGTGCCGCCTTGCGCGCGGCCAGATGCGAGGTCGCGGCAACGAGAAAGACCGGCTGGCCGAGATAGCGGATGGTGCTGCCGGACAGCATCGGCTCGTCATGCGCCGAGGGCGAGCAGTCGCAATCCGACGGCAGATCAGACGCCTGCCACACACGCACCACGCCGGGCGCGGTGCGCACCGGCTCAAGGTCGATTGCGGTGATCCGCCCCGCAGCGATCTGCGACAGCCCGAAGGCCAGATGCAGCGTCCCGCTCGTTGCCGGAATGTCGTCGATATACCGGGCCGCGCCGGTGACGTGCAGACGCGCGGCATCATGGGGCAGGGGCTTTCCGACAGTCATGCCCGCACCTCCAGAACATTGGCGCGCGCCCCGAAATCCTCCAGAAGGCAGCGCGACAGCATGTTGCGCGCGCAGGTCAGGCGATAATCGGCGCTGGCACGCATGTCGCTCAGGGGCACGAAATCCTCCTCCCAGGCATCCCAGGCGGCGGCCAGCGTGTCATCGGTCCAGGGCTTGCCGGTAATCGCGGCCTCCACGGTGCTGGCCCGTTTGGGCGTGCCCGCCATGCCGCCGAAGGCGATGCGCGCGCTTGTGACAGTGCCGTTCTCCACATGGATGTTGAAGGCGCCGCAAACCGCCGAGATGTCCTGATCAAAGCGCTTGGACAGCTTGTAGACCTTCAGCCGGTCCGGCTGTTTCGGGATTGTTACGGCCTCGACAATCTCGCCGGGATGGCGGTCCTGCTTGCCATAGTCGATGTAGAATGCCTCCAATGGCATCTCCCGCACCGTGTCGCGATAGCGCAGGTGCAGCGTCGCCCCAAGTGCGATGAGCGCAGGCGGATTGTCCCCGATCGGGGAGCCATTGGCGATGTTGCCGCCAATCGTCGCCGCGCCCCGCACCTGTGTCGAGCCATAACGGCGGATCATCTCGGCATAGCTGGGGAATTGCGTTTTCATCAACGCATGAACCCGGTCCATGGTGACGCCGGCCCCGATGCGATACCCGTCGCCGGTTTCTTCGATCTGTTGCAACGCGCTGCAGCGGTTCAAGAAGATGACCGTATCAAGATCGCGCAGCTGCTTGGTGACCCAGAGGCCCACATCCGTCGCCCCCGCGATCAGCGTGGCCTCCGGAAGGCGGGCGGCAAGCTCGGCGAGGTCCTCCAGCGTTTCGGGCGCGTGAACCCCGGGAGGCTGACTGCCTCCCGGACCCTCCGTGAGTATTTCCGAAGAGAAGAAGTCCCGGTCGCGGATCAGGTGTTCCGGCACCGGCTCGGAGGCGGCGGCCTCGGCCGCGCGGATGATCGGCGCATAGCCGGTACACCGGCACAGGTTCCCGGCCAGCGCGTCGTCGTGGCCGGTGTCGCCATTCAGATGCGCGGTGGCCATGGAGCAGATGAAGCCAGGCGTGCAAAAGCCGCATTGCGCGCCATGGTGCGCGATCATCGCCTCCTGCACCGGATGAAGCGTGCCATCCGGCGTGGCCAGCCCCTCGACCGTGCGCACCGCTTTGCCGTGCAGTTGCGGCAGGAACAGGATGCAGGCGTTGAGCGCCTTTGCCCCCTGCGCGTCCTGCACCATTACCGTGCAAGCGCCGCAATCGCCTTCATTGCAGCCCTCCTTGGTGCCCGTCAGGCCGCGGGTTTCGCGCAGCCAGTCCAGAAGCGTGACCGTCGGGGTCACGTCGTCCAGATCAACGCTCTCTCCGTTGAGAAGAAAGGTGATTTTCATAGTGAAAGCCTGCCGCCTTACCAATTCATCCCCGTTCGCCGGGTGTGCGCCCTCGATGCGGCGTAGAAAGCGCACGGTACCCTTGTCGGCTCAGGCTAGGCGGGGCGTGCGGCGTATGGCAAGGAAAAAATGTTCAGCAAATGAGCAGATTTGCAGCCTTGCCTGCTAATTGAGCGCCTGTTTGGCGGGCTTTTTTGTTGGCTCTTGGGCAGGGTCCAGCAGCGTGTCACGCAGCTTTGCCACCTCATCGGAGACAGGTCCCGTGGGGCTGGCGGCGCGTTCGGACCATGCGCTGAAACGCTCCAGCAGCGGCAGGAAGGTTGCGATCTCTTCGCGGGTCCAATCCTTCAGGTAGGATCCGAGCACGAGAAACTTGTAGTGGCGCACCGCCTCCACGACGCTGATTCCCGCCGGGGTCAGGGCCAGAACGGCGCGCCGGGCGTCCTTCTGGCTGATGTCGCGGTAGAGGTAGCCGCGCCTGATCAACTCCGACGTGATCCGGCTGGCGCGTGAGGGGTCGATGTTGAGCCGGGTGGCCACGGTCGACACCATGGTCTCGCACTCCGGTTCGTTGCGGAATTCACTGGCCGGGGCACGCACCGCCATCAGCACGTCAAGCTGTGCCAGATCGACCGGCAGACCCAGATCGGTCAGCGCTTGATGGCCCAGCTCGCGCTTGATCACCTTGCGGCGCCACCGCTGCAGGATCGCATCCACGTCGAACGCGGCCTCTCCGGTCTCGGCGTCAATTCCGGCGTCCTGCAATTTGCGTTTCAGGTCTTCGTCGCGCTCGCCCATGATGTCCTTTCATGACTCTCACAAATACGTGCTATTGACATATAAATGTCCTCAGCACATTTTACAACAAACGCGTGACGATGCAAATACCCCTGCCGCGGTGCCTTTTTCGGCGCGCGTTGCGCACTGCCAGTTTCAGGATACCTCATGTCGTTCGCCGAACCCGATACCGCCTATTCCGAACAGCCTGACCCGGCGGTGATCCGGGTCGTGTTGGCCGCCATCGCGGCGACACTGCTTTTTGCCTCGCTGGGCCAGACCATCGTCTCCACGGCGCTGCCGACCATGGTGGCGGATCTTGGCGGCATGGATCACCTGACCTGGGTGATCACCGCCTACCTGCTCGCCTCCACCATCGCCGCGCCGGTGGCCGGCAAGCTCGGGGACATGTTCGGGCGCAAGGCCGTGCTGCAATGGGGCATCATCGTCTTTGTCATCGGCGCCGTGGTCTGCGGCACCGCCACCAACATGGGGCTGGTGATTGCGGGGCGCGCGATTCAGGGCGCCGGGGCGGGCGCGCTCATCGTCACGTCCATGGCCACGGTCGGCGATCTGCTCCCGGCGCGGCAGCGCGGTATGGCGCAGGGCATCCTCGGTGCCGCCTTCGGGATTTCCACCGTCATCGGCCCGCTTCTGGGCGGGATGATCGTCGAGACGATCGGCTGGCACTGGATCTTCTTCGTCAACCTCCCCGTGGGTTTGCTTGCCTTCGTGGTGCTGGGCTATGCGCTGCCGCGCCGGTCCGAGCGGCCGGAGGCAAGCCTCGACTACCTTGGTGCCGCGTTGTTGACCACGCTGCTTGCGGCCATCGTTCTGGTGCCGAACGCGGGCGGGCTGGAACAGTCCATCGGCCTGGGGATCGCCGGCGTGCTGGCGCTCATTGGCTTTGTCTGGGCCGAGCGCCGCGCGCAGGCGCCGATCCTGCCCATGAGCCTCTTCGTCAATAACACCTTTGTCGTTGTCAACGTCGTCGGCTTCCTCGTCGGCATGGCGATGTTTGCCACGATCACCTTCCTGCCGCTGTTCCTGCAGGTGGTCAAAGGCGTCTCGCCCACCAACTCCGGTCTGTTCCTCGTGCCGATGATGGCGGGATTGCTGAGCGCGTCCATGGGCGCGGGCAAGGTCATGTCCGTAACCGGCCGCTACAAGCTGCTGCCGATCCTCTCCACAGGGCTTCTGGCGCTGGCCATGGCACTGATGGCGACCATTACGCAGGACAGCCCGCTTTGGCTCATTGCCGGGACCATGGTCCTTGTGGGACTGGGCCTTGGTCCGGTGTTCTCCATCGGCGTTGCCGCGATCCAGAACGCCATCCCGATGTCGATGATGGGTGTCGGCACCGCCTCGGCCAACATGTTCCGACTGATCGGCGGGGCGCTGGGCACGGCGTTCTTCGGGGCGGTCTTTACCGCCGGACTGGCGGGGAACCTTGCCGGGGTGCTGCCGAACGCGGGGCAGGGCGGGTTGCGCTCGCTTGGCGCCGAGCAGGTGCAGGGACTCTCGCCCGAGGATCAGTTGCGGGTCATGCAGGGCTTTTCCGAAGCGCTGCACCCGATCTTCTGGATTGCCGCCGGGGCGGCACTGCTGGCCTGCCTGGCCTCCACTCGCCTGCGCGAATTGCCGCTCGACAGCGTCTGACAACTCCCCCTCTGTCCGGCGCTCTGCCTGCGGCAAATGACGGCCCCCGCTGGTCCTCGGCGGGGGCCGGTTTTGTCTGAACGCGGTGCGCGCAAAGAGATGTAGGGTCAGAGGGTCAATTGTGATCTTCCCCCCTCCACACCCACAAGATACGGTGCGGTCATGGCCGATCCCCGATTCATTCACCTGCGCACCCATACCGAATATTCCCTGCTCGAAGGGGCCATTCGGCTGAAGAAACTCCCCGGTCTCTGCGAGGCCATGGGCATGCCCGCCATTGCGGTCACCGACAGCAACAACCTCTTTGCCGCGCTGGAGTTTTCCGTCGGCGCAGCGGGCGCCGGGGTTCAGCCGATCATCGGCTGCCAGTTCGATCTGCGCCCAATCGAGCCGCAGCAGGGCGAGCGCCCGCGCCCCCCCGCACCCATCGTCCTGCTGGCGCAGACCGAAGCGGGCTATGAGAACCTCATGCTGCTCAACTCCTGCCTCTACATGCGGCCTGGGACGGAATTGCCCTACATCTCGCTCGAAGAGCTGGCGCAGCATTCCGCCGACGTGATCTGCCTGACCGGCGGGCCGGATGGCCCGGTGGGGCGTCTGCTTCGGGCCGGACAATTCCCGGCGGCGCAGGGCCTTATGGACCGGATGAAAGAGATCTTCGCCGACAGGCTCTACGTCGAATTGCAACGCCATCCGGGTGAGGATGGCCTGCCGGAGGCGGAGCAGCTGACCGAACGGCCCTTCCTCGAAATGGCCTACGAGATGGACCTGCCCATCGTCGCCACCAACGATGTCTACTTCCCAAAAGAAGAGATGTACGAGGCGCATGATGCGATGATCTGTATCGCGGAAGGCGCTTATGTCGACCAACAGGAGCCGCGCCGCCGCCTGACGCCGCAGCATTACCTCAAGACCCCGCAGGAGATGGCGACGCTCTTTGCCGATCTGCCGGAAGCCCTCGAAAACACGGTGGAAATCGCCCGCCGCTGCGCCTTCATGGCCTATCGCCGCGATCCGATCCTGCCGAAATTCGCCGATGACGAGGTGACCGAACTGCGCCGCATGGCGAACGAGGGCCTGCAGGCGCGGCTGGCCGTGATCCCCCACGCGGTCAGCGTCGAAGACTATCAGAAACGCCTCGATTTCGAACTTGATATCATCGAGGGCATGGGCTTTCCCGGCTACTTCCTGATCGTGGCCGACTTCATCCAGTGGGCGAAGGATCACAGCATTCCCGTCGGGCCGGGGCGGGGGTCCGGGGCGGGCAGTCTCGTGGCCTATGCGCTGACGATCACCGACCTTGATCCGCTGCGCTACTCGCTGCTCTTCGAGCGCTTTCTCAACCCCGAGCGGGTCTCCATGCCCGACTTCGACATCGACTTCTGCATGGATCGCCGCGAGGAGGTGATCCGCTACGTTCAGGAGAAATACGGCCACGACAAGGTGGCCCAGATCATCACCTTCGGCGCGCTTCTTTCCAAGGCCGCCGTGCGCGACATGGGCCGGGTTCTGCAAATGCCCTACGGACAGGTGGACCGCCTGTCGAAGATGATCCCGGTCGAAGGGGTGAAGCCTGTGTCAATTGAGCAGGCCCTGCGCGACGAGCCGCGTCTGGCGGAGGAAGCGCGCAACGAAGAGGTCGTGGACCGGCTGCTGAAATACGGGATGCAGGTGGAGGGGCTGCTGCGCTCTGCCGGGACCCATGCGGCCGGCGTGGTCATCGCCGACCGCCCCACCGATCGGCTTGTCCCGCTCTACCGCGATCCGCGCTCCGACATGCCCGCGACCCAGTTCAACATGAAATGGGTCGAACAGGCCGGTCTGGTCAAATTCGACTTCCTCGGCCTCAAGACGCTGACCGTCATTCAGAACGCGCTCGACCTGATCCTGAAAAGCGGGCGGCAACTGCACATCGCCGCCGATGGCACCGAACTCTATGAACCCGCCGAGGGCGCGGAAAACCAGATGAACCTCATCCCGCTGGATGATGAAGCCACCTACAAGCTTTATGCGTCGGCCAAGACCGTCGCGGTGTTCCAGGTGGAATCCTCGGGCATGATGGACGCGCTCAAGCGCATGAAGCCGACCTGCATCGAGGACATCGTGGCGCTTGTCGCGCTCTACCGCCCCGGCCCGATGGAGAACATCCCGACCTATTGCGAGGTAAAAAACGGCCTCAAGGAGATCACCTCCGTCCACCCCTCCATCGACCACATCCTGGCCGAGACGCAGGGCATCATCGTCTATCAGGAACAGGTGATGCAGATCGCGCAGGTCATGGCGGGCTACTCGCTCGGCGGCGCCGACCTGCTGCGCCGCGCCATGGGCAAGAAGATCAAGGAGGCGATGGACGCCGAACGCCCGAAATTCGAGAAGGGCGCGGCGGCCAACGGTGTCGACAAGAAGAAGGCCACGGAGGTCTTTGACCTTCTGGAGAA
The DNA here is from genome assembly GCF_048553275.1 of Pacificoceanicola niger. NCBI lineage: Bacteria > Pseudomonadati > Pseudomonadota > Alphaproteobacteria > Rhodobacterales > Roseobacteraceae > Pacificoceanicola > Pacificoceanicola niger. Next base: position 16,017 of record NZ_JBLZMW010000020.1, on the reverse strand, counting down.
ATTCGCCAACTACGGCTTCAACAAATCCCACGCAGCGGCCTATGCGGTGGTCTCCTACCAAACCGCATGGCTCAAGGCGAACCACCCGGTGGAGTTCATGGCCGGTGTCATGAACTGCGATATCCACCTGACGGACAAACTTGCCGTCTATTTCGAAGAGGTCCGCAAGGGGCTCAGGCTGCCTTGGGTGCCGCCATGTGTGAACCGCTCCCAGGCGACGTTTGACGTGGTCGACGGAGAGCTGGTCTACGCGCTCGGCGCGCTGAAGAACGTCGGTGTCGATGCCATGGGCCTGATCGTTGACGGGCGCGCGGATCGGCCCTTCGCCACGCTCTACGACCTCGCACGGCGCGTGGAGCTCAAGAAGATCGGCAAGCGCCCGCTGGAAATGCTCGCCCGCGCCGGGGCCTTCGATCAGCTCGACAGCAACCGCCGCCGCGTCTTTGACAGCCTCGACGCGCTGGTTGCCTATTCCACCGCGATCTTCGAACAAAAGGCCTCCGCGCAGGTCTCGCTCTTTGGCGAAGCGGGTGAGGATTTGCCGGAGCCGCGCATGTCGCCGGTCACCGACTGGCTGCCCGCCGAGCGGCTGGCGGAGGAGTTCAAGGCTGTGGGCTTCTACCTCTCCGGCCACCCGCTCGACGATTACATGACCGCGCTGAAACGGCAGGACGTGATGACGCTGGACGAGGTCACCGGCCGCGCCGAACGCGGCGCGCTGGTGGCCAAGCTCGCAGGCGTCGTCGCTGGTCGGCAGGAGCGCAAATCCGCGCGCGGTAACCGCTTTGCCTTTGCCCAGCTGTCCGACCCCACCGGCGCCTATGAGGTCACGCTGTTCTCCGAAACGCTGGAGAAATCCCGCGAATATCTGGAGACCGGCTCCAAGGTCGTCGTCACCGTCGAGGCAACCATGGAAAGCGATCAGCTCAAACTGCTCGCGCGCGGCGTGGCCCCGGTGGATGCGGTGGCCTCCGGCGGCGGCGTCATGGGCCTGAAAATCCACATCGAAGAACCGAGCGCCCTGCCGCACATCGCCTCTGTCCTGAGCCGTGCCACCGAACAACTGCCCCGTGCCGCGCGCGGGCCGGTGATGCTTTGTCTCAACGACGCGGGCCTGCCGGGCGAGGTGGAGATGGACCTCAAACAGGATTTCCCGGTAACCCCGGAAATCAAGGGCGCGATCAAATCGCTGGACGGCGTCCTGGCCGTCGAGGATTATTAGGCCGAAAAAACCTCGCCTTTTTCGGCCTGCTTGCGGCGCGCGATGCGCGTCGCCCGGGGCGCGCGACCCTGCGGGCCGCGCGCGGGCGCCTCTCCTCCGCAGGCAGTGCCAGATGCGATGGTCTTTTTCGGAGTATTTTTAAAGAGAAGAAGAGGGACGCGTGGCGCGCATTGCTTGCAGGGAACTCAATCAATTCCGTGGACTGCCTGGCGGCAGATGGCAGCCGATTTGCGTGCGCGGCGGAGGCGGGGTACTACCGTGTTAACGTTTTTCCCGGAATGTATCGTGGAGCCTTCATGCGTCTGACTTTGATCGTTTTGGCCTGTCTCGGGCTGGGTGCATGCTCCGGTGATCCGTTTGCGGGGATGCCGAGATTTGGTGACGTCACCGTGGACGGGACGGCGGGCCAGGCGGATGCTTTGCCCGATGCGGCGCAGGCCGACCTGACCGAGGTGGCACCGCCGGTTGTTGCGACCCAGACGACGCCGCAGCGCGGTTTCCTTGGTTTCCTGCGGCGCAAGGCCGAGGAAGGGCAGGGCGCTGCCGCCGCCGAGGCGACCATGGCGTCGGTCGGGGAACCCGGCGACAGTTCCCTGGCGGAGGAGCGGGAGCCGACGCGCGCCCGCGGGCTGTTTGGCGGGTTCTTTCGCGGGGACGCAGAGGACGGCGCCGCGGCGCGGGAAGCGGTTCAGGAGGCAGCGCTGCTGCCGGAAGGCGACACACCCGGGCCGGGAGCTCCCGTGCCGCAGGCCCCTGAGTCTGAGCCGCGTGGACTGTTTGGGGGGCTCTTCGGTGGCGATGACCCGTCTGAACCGGCAACGGACGCGACGCCCGGCCCGTCCGCGCCCGACTATGCCAAGGTTGGCCCCGGTGTGACGCTGCCCCACGGGACAGTGGCGCGGCTTTGCGGGGTGGAGGGGAGAAGCCTTGGCAAGAAGGCCGAGAGCTTTCCCCTGCGCGGCACCTATACGCTGTTCGACAGCAAGCCGGGCAGCACGGAGGCGCGCAATTTCTATCTATCGGGCTTTGACGACGGGTGCTTGCGGCAGTTCACGGCGGCGCTTGTCATGTTCGGCTCGGTCGAGAGCTATGAGCAAATTCACTACGGGGCGCCCGGCGTGACCTTGCCGCGCTCCGAAACGGATGTGGCCTATGAGGGGTTGAAGGGGCGGCTCTGTGGCGTGGCCCGCGACGCGCCCTGCGGGTCGAAGATTTCCCGCCTGTCCGGCAACACCGCCTTTGTCAGCATCTACGAGCGTTTCGAGAACAATGCCCGCTGGACCACACTTCTGGTGCATGATGGCGATCTGCTGGCGGTGGACACGAAGGGGTGAGGCCCGGTCCGCGCAGCGGCAAACGCTCTGGGATGAGATGCGTCCGCAAAAGCATCGCTTTTGCAGCATCGAACGTGCGGAGCACCGTTTGAGGGCCGAACGGGCGGAGCCCCGGCGTTGACGGTCCGCGCAGCGCAATTCCAATCTGAACTGCCGCCAATCGTGACCGTGACCCGGGGGTCACGACGCCGCCGGGCGCGAGCATCCCCTTTCGATGCGGCTGGTCCGCAGCTCAAAGGCCCGCCCCGGTCAGTAATGCGGCGGGCGCTCGTCGGCGAAATATGCCCCGCCGCCGCCATCCGTCTCGCGCGAGGCCTCGCGCTTCATCAGCATGGCAACCTGGCGCGACAGGCGGTCGATGGTCGTATCCTGACGGGCGACCACGTCGGAAAGATCGTCGATCGTGCGCTCCAGAAAGGCAATCCGCTCTTCAAGGTCGTGGGTGTCTTGGCTCATGGTCTGGCTCTGCTTGCTCCGGTCTGTCACGTCTTTGCCATGACGAAATACAATTTCGAACCGAATTCCCGTGTCAGGCATTCTTCGAGGTCTGCAAAGTCCTTGTGCGCTTTCACGATCTTGTACAAGCGGATTTCCTCGTCCCGCCCGTCCGCCGTGATCGTCAGATCATCGGTGTCGCTCCAATTGATCCAACTCTTGTCATTCCGGAAGCGGCCAAGACGGGCGGTATAGCTTGGGCGCTTGTTCAGTTGAACGGGATCGAACCGGCAGAGCAGATCGAAAAGATACGTCTGGCTCACGGCCTCTCCGAGGTCGTTTTTCTGTCGGATGGCCAGCAGCAGCAGGAAGTTGGACAGCTTGGCCGCCCTTGCGGCGGGGCCAGCGGGTTTGTCTTTGCGGGAGGAGGGCGCGGAGGTCTGTGGGGCTGCGGTGTGTGCTATTTCGGTCAACATCGGACGGGTGTTCAGGCCAGCCTTGTCGCAGAGGTCTTGCAGCGATTTGGTAACTTCGGCAACGTATTTGTCATTGACCGGATCGGAACCGGCGTCATCCGCGTCGCGCATAAGACGTGAAAGAGGCAGATAGGCAGACTCGAGCAGCTCAAGCACCTCGGTCGCTCTTTGGCGAATGTCAGCGGATCTTTCGCTGTCCTTGGCCATGGTCTGCCCCCATATGACGTCATGCATGCCAATCCCACGCATGTGACGCCATTCACGCGTGGGCTATTCCGATGTGCCATGGTCCAGATTGCAAATCGCCATCATTGCCCAGCTTAGCGTGAGATAGCATAAAATTGCTAGAACAGATTATAATAAAAAATTACTCAATAATATCAATAGATTGCGTATTGATAGTCTAGCGTAGGGTAATATAGCCCGGCGTGTTAACCGGTTAACGCTGATTCAAAACGGCGTCGGACTTTGCCGGGATCTATTTCTTCTCAGAGGATAGGGCCGCTGCCGATATCTGCCGAGGGCGCGATGGCGGATAGCACGGCGGCGATGCGAGATTGAGAGGGTCTGTCACTCAGGAGTCTCTCGCCATGATCTGGAAGTCTGCCTTTCTCGCGACCGTCTGCCTCGCCTGTCTGGTCGTTCTGGTCAAGAATCAGCTTGCCGGAAGCGGTGCCACGCTTGCCTTCGATACCATCCTTGCCAGCGTCATCTTTGCCTGCATCCTCGCGCTTGCCGCGTTGTGGAAACTGCGCAAGGACTGACCGCATGGGCGGACCGTGTGCGATGCCGGTCCGCCCGTCGCTTGCCCCTACCGCGTCAAATCGGTAGAGGGAGCGCGACCAGTCCAGTGCGGGAACACGACCCATGGCCAAAGTGAAGAAAGCCCCACGCCCCAAGGCCCAGACGCCGAAGGGGTTTCGCGATTATTTCGGCGCCGAAGTGACCGAACGCGCCGAGATGCTGCGCAGCATTGCCGAGGTCTATCATCGCTACGGCTTCGACGCGCTGGAAAGCAGCGGCGTCGAGACGGTCGAAGCGCTGGGCAAGTTTCTGCCCGATGTGGACCGTCCGAACGAAGGCGTCTTTGCCTGGCAGGACGAGGACGACCAGTGGATGGCGCTGCGCTATGACCTGACCGCGCCTCTCGCCCGTGTCTATGCCCAGCACCGCAACGACCTGCCGCTGCCGTATCGGCGCTATGCCATGGGGCCGGTCTGGCGCAATGAAAAGCCCGGACCGGGCCGGTATCGCCAGTTCTACCAGTGCGACGCGGACACCGTCGGCGCGGGGTCCGTCGCGGCGGATGCGGAAATCTGCGCCATGCTGTCGGATGCTCTGGAAACCGTGGGCATTCCGCGCGGGGATTATTTGATCCGGGTGAACAACCGGAAGGTTCTGAACGGGGTCTTGGAAGTCGCCGGTCTCTTGGATCGTGCTGATCCTGCGACGCATGAGAATGAGCGTGGCGTAGTTTTGCGTGCGATAGACAAACTAGACAGGCTTGGTATCGAAGGTGTTCGGGCGTTGCTCGGCGAGGGTCGGCAAGATGAATCTGGCGACTACACCGATGGTGCGGGCCTTTCGCGTTCACAACAATCAGTAATCATGAGGTTTGTCGAAGCGAACCAACGCGTCGAGAAGCGTTTGTATGATCTGGGCGCCTTGGAGGACCCTCATGAAGGCGATCTGGGAAGAAACCTTCAGAATGCAGCAATGGCTCGTGACAAAGACTGGATCCAGTTGATCGGAGCAGGCCGAACTGAGAACGAAATCCGTAATTTCGCGACCCTTCTTTATTTGGAGGAAATCGTTGAGGACTCGTCCGTTGGTCTCGAAGGCGTCCGTGAACTACGCCAAATCGCGTCGCTGTTGGAAGCACAAGGCTATCACGCGGATAGAATTTTCATCGACCCCTCGGTCGTGCGCGGCCTCGGCTACTACACCGGCCCGGTCTACGAGGCCGAACTCACCTTCGAGATCTTCGACGAAAAGGGCCGCAAGCGCCAGTTCGGCTCTGTCGCGGGGGGCGGGCGCTATGACGATCTGGTCAAGCGCTTCACCGGGCAGGAAGTCCCGGCCACCGGCGTTTCCATCGGTGTCGACCGCCTTCTGGCGGCGCTGCGCGAGAAGGGCCGCATCCAGAGCCAGGCAAAAGGTCCCGTCGTCGTCACCGTCATGGATAAGGCCCGCATGGCGGACTATCAGGCCATGGTCGCCGAGCTGCGCAACGCGGGCATCCGCGCCGAAGTCTACCTCGGCAATCCCAAGAACTTCGGCAATCAACTCAAATACGCCGACAAGCGCGAAAGCCCCGTGGCCGTGATCGAAGGCGGCGACGAAAAGGAAAAGGGTGTCATCCAGATCAAGGACCTGATCCTCGGGGCGAAACTCGCCGCCGATGCATCGCTTGAGGAATGGAAGGACCACCCGAGCCAATACGAAGTGCCGCGCGATCAACTGGTCGTCAAGGTGCGCGAACTGCTGGACCTGCACAAATGAGCCTCCGCCAGATCAAGGCGCGGGCCGCCAGCCTCATGGCGGGCTTCGAGGCCATGGGCGCCGTGCCCGTGGACTGCGCCATTCTGCAGCCCGCGACCACCCTGCTCGACCTCTACGGCGAGGACATCCGCACGCGCGCCTATGTCACCCACGATCCGGTCAAGGGCGAGGTCATGCTGCGCCCGGACTTCACCGTGCCGGTGGTGGAAATGCACATGGCGGACGGCGCGGAACCGGCCCGCTACACCTATGCCGGGGAAATCTTCCGGCGGCAGGAGGCGCATCCCGAACGCGCCTCCGAATACTTCCAGGTCGGTTACGAGGTCTTCGACCGCGCAGATCCGGAAGCCGCCGACGCCGAGGTCTTTGCCCGCTTTGCCGAGGTTCTGAAACCCTACGGCCTGCGCGCCGTGACCGGGGATATCGGCATCCTGACCGCCGCCGTGCAGGGGCTGCAAACCTCGGAGGCGCGCCGCGCCGCGCTCATGCGCCACATCTGGCGGCCCCGCCGCTTCCGCGCCCTGCTCGACCGCTATTCCGGCAAGACCGAGACACCCGCCACGCGCAAGGCGCTGCTGGCCAGTGAAGAGCCGCTGCGGAACGCCGGGCCGATGATCGGCCTGCGCTCGGAGCGTGAAATCGCCGCCCGCATCGCCGTGCTGCGCGCCGAAGCCGCCGAGCCGCACATCAGCCGCGACGAGGTTGCGCTGATCGATGGTCTGTTGAAGGTCGCCGAAAGCTGCACCTTCGCCCTCGAACACCTGCGCGACATTGCCGTGGACATGCCTGCCATCGCGCAGGCCGTCGAACGCTTCGGACGCCGCTGCGATGCGCTTGCGGCGCGGGACATCGACCCGACCACGCTCGCCTTCGAGGCCAGCTACGGGCGCAGCTCCATGGAATATTACGACGGCTTCGTCTTTGGCTTTTTCGCCCCGACCCGGCCGGACTGGCCTGCGGTCTCGTCCGGCGGGCGCTACGACGCGCTCACCCGGCAACTGGGGCGGGGGCGCGAAATTCCGGCGGTGGGCGGTGTGCTGCGGCCCGGACTGCTTTGCGATCTGGAGGCGGCGCAATGACGATCAAGCTCGGCGTGCCGTCCAAGGGGCGGCTGATGGAAAAAACCTTCGACTGGTTCGGGGCGCGGGGCGTCGGCCTCGCCCGGACCGGTTCGGAGCGCGAATACTCCGGTGAGGTCACCGGGGTCGAGGGGGTCGAACTGGTCCTGCTCTCGGCGGGGGAGATCCCGCGCGAACTGGCGGCGGGGCGCATTCACCTCGGCGTCACCGGCACGGATCTCATCCAGGAAAAGCTGGTGCAATGGGATCAGAAGGTCGCGCCATTGGCCGAGCTGGGCTTTGGCCATGCCGATCTGATCATCGCGGTGCCCGCGGCCTGGGTCGACGTGGACACGCTGGACGATCTCGATGCGGCGGCGGCGGCCTTCCGGGCCGCGCATGGCTTCCGTATGCGGATCGCCACGAAATACCACCGGCTGGTGCGCGCCTATCTGCATGATGGCGGCGTCGCGGACTATCAGCTTGTCGACAGTCAGGGCGCAACCGAAGGCACGGTGCGCAACCTGACCGCGGAGGCCGTGGCCGACATCACCTCCACCGGCGAGACCCTGCGCGCCAACCACCTCAAGGTCCTGTGCGAAGAGCCGGTGCTGCGCTCGCAGGCGACCCTGTTCAAATCGCGGGTGGCCCAAAAGAGCGATACAGACCGCACAACGCTGGAAACGCTCTGCGAAATGCTGAAGGTCGGTTGACTGCCGCGCGGGGGCGCTGTGCCTTGATGCCCGTGGGATGCTTGGCGCCGCGCGGTCATGCGGGTGGGCCAGCGGCGCGCACCGGGACCGGCCCGGGGCTTCTGTGCATCTGGTCTGTTTCCGACCTATGGCTCTGACCTTGCCAGCTACGCATCGCGCAACGGCGCGTAGGGCGGGGTTACACCCCGCACGCCCTGCGACAAACCCGCGCGTTAACCGGATTGAGCGCGCTCCGCGACACGGGGGCCGTAAACCCGGGCTCTCGAATTTGGAGTTTGTACCAAACTCGCCGCGAATCGTACCAAACTATGGTTAACGCCTTCGCGCGAGAGGTTAATCTCTGTCACAGCCTTGTGGCTGGACCGTCTGCGGCCCCTAGATATGGGCGTTGCCGATGCACCGCGCGGTCCATTACCCCACCGCGCGGTGCGTTCACTTTGTCTGCCAACCCTACGGGTTAACGTCAGCCGATCTTGTCCTGTGTCCTGGTTTCAAAGTCGCTGGCATCGTGGCGCTCATGCAGTTGCTCCGCCGGATCGCCACTGGTTTTGTTGACCATCTTCCCGCGCTTCACCGCCGGCCGCGCGGCGATGTCCTCGGCCCAGCGGATCACGTTCTTGTAAATGCCGACGTCGAGGAATTCGCCCGCGTCATAGCTCTCGCCAAAGACCGTCCGGCCGTACCACGGCCAGATCGCGATATCCGCGATCGTATAGTCCTCGCCAACCATGAAACGGTTGTTTTCCAGATGCTTGTCCAGCACATCGAGCTGTCGTTTCACTTCCATCGCAAAGCGGTCGATGGGGTATTCCATGGGGTAGGGGGCATAGGCATAGAAGTGCCCGAATCCGCCGCCGAGGTAGGGTGCGCTGCCCATCTGCCACATCAGCCACGAGAGCATCTCCGGCCGCTTTTCCGCGCTCATGAAGGCCCCGAATTTCTCCGCCAGATGCAGCAGGATCGCCCCGGATTCAAAGACCCGCACGGGGGTGTCGCCACTGTAATCCATCAGCGCCGGAATCTTCGAGTTGGGGTTCGCTCCGACAAAGCCCGACCCGAACTGATCGCCGTCGCCAATCTTGATCAGCCAGGCGTCATACTCGGCGTCAAACCCTTGTTCCAAAAGCTCTTCGAGGAGGATCGTCACCTTCTGGCCGTTTGGCGTAGCAAGCGAATAGAGCTGGAACGGGTGCTTGCCGCGCGGCAAATCCTTGTCATGGGTCGCGCCTGCGATGGGACGGTTGAGCGAGGCCCACTGGCCGCCGTTCTCCTTGTCCCAGGTCCATTTTTTCGGGGGGGTATACTGTTCGGTCATCCGCGTGTTCCTTTGTCACTTTGCGCCACCCTAACGAGCCGCGCGGGAAATTCCAGAGGTGGGCAGCGCGGCACCCATGTGCTTTGCTGCACAGATGCACGACGATCCCCGCCCCATTGCCCTCATCCTCGGCGCCGCCGTCTGGCCCGGCGGCCAGCCCTCGCCGACCCTGCGCCGCCGCGCAGGCCATGGCGCGCAGCTTTGGTGCGACGGAACGGTCCGGGCGGTCATTGCCTGCGGCGGCACAGGCCAGCATCCGCCGAGCGAGGCCGAGGCGATTTCGATTATTTGTCAGGGTCTTGGTGTGCCGCTCTCCGCGATCCATCTGGAGGATCGCTCGACCACGACGGAGCAAAATCTACGCCTTGCCCTGCCGATCCTCGACGCCTTGGGTGCGCGCGATGTGATCATCGTGACCGACCGCTATCATGCCCCCCGTGCCCGGCTGATGGCGCGCCGTGTGGGCCTGACGGCCCGCACCGACTGCCCGCCGATCCCGAAGAGGCGCCGCTTGAAAATCCTCCGGCAAACCCTGCGCGAGATTCCCGCCTGCCTTTGGTATTGGCTGTTCAGGCGCTGACGCTCAGAGCACCCCGATCTCCGCCAGCGCCCCGGCCAGCTCCGGCGGCAGCGTGTCCTCGCTTTGCCGCGAATCGCCAAGATCAACCGGCGCGTCCTCCGGCTTGAGATAGCGCCAGCCTTGAAACGGCCGTTTCGGCGCGGTCGCGGTGCGGATCAGCCTGGGCTCAAGCGCGATGGCGCAGCGATTCACGCCATCTTCCCCGGTGACCCGATCCAGGCGCAGAATGCGCTGACGGCACTGGATCAAGCCTTTGATCACCCAGTAAATTGAGCCGCCGTTCAGCACTTCTGCCTCGCGTTTCGGCCACATGCGGGTGACATGACGCGGCAGTCCGTCGGCAAACCGCGCCCGGTAACTGTCCTGCCACGCTTCAAGCCCTTCGATGCTCTCGGTGCCAACGCTCAGCTTGATCAGATGTGTGTGTTTATCCACAGAGTCTTCCCCAACTTACCGCATATATGGTATATCTTTAGGTCTCGCCTTCAAGCTGTTGAGGTGTAAGACCTCAGCCTGTAGTCTGAAATGCCCTCCGAATCGAATGGAATATCTGCCCATGACCCGCTTTGCCGCCCCCATCGCCGAACAGATCTGGGATATGAAATACCGGCTCAAAGAGGCGGACGGCACGCCGATCGACACCACCGTTGAAGACAGCTGGCGCCGCATCGCCCGCGCGCTCGCGTCTGTCGAGAAAGACCAGAAGGGCTATGAAGAGAAATTCTACCAGGCGCTTGAGGATTTCAAATATCTGCCCGCCGGTCGCATCACCGCGGGTGCGGGCACCGACCGCTCCGTGACGCTGTTCAACTGTTTCGTCATGGGCACGGTGCCCGACAGCATGGGCGGCATTTTCGACATGCTCAAAGAAGCCGCGCTGACCATGCAGCAGGGCGGCGGCATCGGCTATGATTTTTCCACCATTCGTCCCAAGGGGGCCCCGGTGCAGGGCGTCGCCGCCGACGCCTCCGGTCCGCTGTCGTTCATGGACGTCTGGGACGCCATGTGCCGCACCATCATGTCCGCAGGCAGCCGTCGAGGCGCAATGATGGCGACCATGCGCTGTGACCATCCGGACGTGGAGCAGTTCATTGCGGCGAAGTCCGACAGCGCCCGCCTGCGCATGTTCAACCTCTCGGTTCTGATTACCGATCCATTCATGGACGCAGTGAAGGCGGACAAATCCTGGGACCTGCAGTTCGATGGCGTGGTCTACAAGACCGTGCAGGCGCGCGATCTGTGGAACACCATCATGCAGGCGACCTATGATTATGCCGAGCCGGGTGTGATTTTCATCGACCGCATCAACAAGGCGAACAACCTCAATTACATCGAGACGATTTGCGCCACCAACCCCTGCGGTGAGCAGCCCCTGCCGCCCTATGGTGCCTGCCTGCTTGGTTCGATCAACATGGCGCGCCTCGTGTCCATGCCGTTCACCGACGCCGCGCATATCGACGACAAGCACCTTGACAAGCTGGTCGCCACCGCCATCCGCATGATGGACAACGTGGTCGATGCCTCGAAATTTCCGCTCGAAGCGCAGCGGATCGAAGCCCAGAACAAGCGCCGCATCGGCCTTGGCGTGACGGGCCTTGCCGATGCGCTGCTGATGAAGGGGCTGCAGTACGGCACACCCGAGGCCGCCGCCCAGACCGAAGACTGGCTCAAGCGCATAGCGCGGGCGTCCTATCTGGCGTCGGTGGAGCTGGCCAAGGAAAAGGGAGCCTTCCCGCTGTTCGATGCGGAGAAGTATCTCGCTTCCGGTAACATGATGCAAATGGATGACGACGTGCGCGAGGCGATCCGCACCCACGGCATTCGCAACGCATTGGTGACCTCCATCGCGCCCACCGGGACGATTTCCCTTTATGCGGGCAACGTGTCCTCCGGGATCGAGCCGGTCTTTGCCTACAGCTACACCCGCAAGGTCCTGCAGAAGGACGGCACCCGGACCGAAGAGGAAGTCGTTGATTACGCGGTACAACTCTACCGTGACATCTACGGCGAAGAGGCGGATCTGCCCGACTATTTCGTCAACGCCCAGACTTTGGAACCTTTGGCGCATGTGCGGATGCAGGCCGCCGCGCAGAAGTGGATCGACTCGTCGATTTCCAAGACCATCAACTGCCCGGAAGACATCTCCTTCGAGGACTTCAAGGAAGTCTACATGGAGGCCTATGAGACCGGTTGCAAAGGCTGCACGACCTACCGTCCGAACGAGGTGACCGGCAGCGTGCTGAGCGTGTCTGAGGAGAAGAAGGCCCCCGAAGTGGTCACCACCTCCGACGAAGAGCCGCAGACGCCCCATGGCGATGTCATCTACATGGCCGAGCCGCTGGACCGCCCGGAGCATCTGGAAGGCAATACCTACAAGCTCAAGTGGCCCGACAGTGAACATGCGATCTATCTGACGATCAACGATATCATCGTTTCCGGCCATCGCCGTCCGTTCGAGGTCTTCATCAATTCGAAGAATATGGAACACTTTGCGTGGACCGTGGCGCTGACGCGGATGATCTCGGCCGTGTTCCGCCGCGGTGGCGACGTGTCGTTTGTCGTCGAAGAACTCAAGGCCGTGTTTGATCCGCGCGGCGGAGCATGGGTGCAGGGCAAATACATCCCGTCGATCCTTGCAGCCATCGGCAGCATCATCGAACGCCACATGATCGCGACCGGGTTCCTTGAAGGCGAAGGCATGGGCCTGAAATCCGACCCGACCGCCCGTGTCGTCTCCATGGACGCCCCGCGCGGCAAAGCCTGCCCATCCTGTGGCCAATACGACATGCACATGCAGGAAGGCTGCATGACCTGCGCCTCCTGCGGGCATTCTAAATGCGGGTAAGTGGGCGTTGGAGCAGATTATCTATCGGCGCAGCCAATTCTTGTCCATTTTGCACGGTTTGATGTCCATTGCGCAGGCAATTGGTGTCCATCGGCGTGAAAACGGCCTGAGAGGGTCGTTTTCACCGGATTTCCGGGTCATTCGCTCAAGCAGGTAGCCCCAGGGCGTCGGTCGCCAAAGAAAACACGGCTGGGCTTGCTGAAGAAAGTTTTGGGGCAGCTTCGCGCTGTGTTCTCGCGCGATCTGCACCCCAAACGACAGAAGGCCGGCCACGGGATGATCCGTGACCGGCCTTTTTCGTCTACGGGGGGTATTGGGCGTCAGAAAGCGCCGAGTTGCGCGCGCCGCCGTTCGAGGGCGACTTCCGCTTCGAGCGCGTGGCTGACGTAGCTGGCCTTCGTAATGAACTGATCGAGGCAGCGTTCGACTTCGGATAGCGCGCGGCTTTCATCGGTACCGCCCAGCCAGAGCAGATCGCCCTCGTCGCTTCGCGCGGGCATCGGCGCGCCGCCGGAACTGTCGATGTCCCGGATCAGGCGCTGTTGCAGAGCGCAGGCGTGGTCCAGCACGGCTGGATCGAAAATTCCCGCCTCCTGGGTTTCCTTCATGAGCTTGCTGAAGCCGTGGCGCAGCGACACGGTCAGTAGATCGTGGGCGCCGCTTAGCAACTCCCGCAGGGCCGCGCAGTCGAGCATGGCCTGCAAGGCGATATCTTCGGTGGAAAAGGGAGAGGGCATATCTGGCTCCTTGATTGTTCCGGGGGACGGCGGCTCTCATGACCGCAACAAGGGCGGCGCCCTGTGGCGCCGGGGGCTTCAGACGAGCCAGATTTCCTGCTTCCGGGCCTCTTGAAGGCCGTCAAGCAGCATGCAGATCTCTTCGACAACCGGATCGCACGGGTCGATCGCCGCGAAACGCGCAGCCTCGATCCGCTCATCGTCATGCACATGGCGCAGCGCGAGCAGGTCTTCGAGCGCGTCCAGCTCACGGTGATGGCGGCGGTTCAGCATCGGCGCGGTGGTCAGCTCGTCCACGAGCTTGCGCAGACGCTTTTGCGCCGCAGGTCCGCCAAGCAACAGCGCCGCATAGTCAAGCGCGGTACAGTTGGCGACAATGAAAGTCGCGGCGGGCGCCACGGGGAAGAGGTCCTTGGGCATTGGCAGTCTCCTTTTTTGCCGTTTGCAGGTTTCGTGCGCCGACAGCTTTCGGGTCGGCATTCAAGACCGCAGCGCAGTGCCCATCTGCGCCTCGGCAAAAAGGAGATTGGCCACATCGCCGAGAGGCGAAGCGGATTTTGGAAAAAAGTTCTCGGGGGCTGGTGTGTCGTTCGGCGGCTCCATTGTTCGTTTCGGGGTCTTGAGAAGGACGAGGTGCCCGCGGCATCAGGCGCCTCGCTGCGGTCTTGCGCCGTATTCGGCGGCGAGAGATTGAGCTGAATCGCCAGACGTGCGTCAAAGGCCCCGGCATGGGCCTTGTCTTCGCTGCTGGTCAATACGCTCAGTCAGGAGATCGTTCGTTCCGGATGCAACGGAAGGAAATATTTCGCCCTGTCCGACGTTGCTTCCGTCAAACCATGATTTTCCCGATAAGCCCGCTACGTCAAACGACCGGAGGGGGCTGGCCCGCTCTCATCTCAAACGACAAGGAGTCCGCCATCCGCTTTCCCGTCACCATCGCCCTGATCCTCGTCCTGTCCGCCGTGGGCCTGACCTACGAGATCGCCGCAGGCCGCGTGCTCGCGCCGTTCTTCGGCACGTCGCTGCTGACCTGGACAACCGTCATCGCGACGGTGCTGGGCGGGTTTTCCCTGGGCAGCGCTCTCGGCGGGATCATCGCAGAGCGCCCGCGTGCCACAGCGTTGAACAACGTCCGCAGCGCGCTTGTCGTAACCGCAGTGCTCATGGCCGTGTCGCCGACGCTGCTGGGCCTGTTCCATTCCTGGGGTGCGCGCGGCACGGACGGGATGATGCTCAGCGTGTTCTGCGTCTTCTTCCCGGCCTCGGTCTGTGTGACGCTGCCGTCCCCTTTGCTGGCTAAGCTCGCCATCGAAGCCCGGCCGGGAAGGGAGGGATCATCCCTGGGCTTCGTTCTGGCCGCCGGGTCGGTTGGGGCGATCTTCGGCGCCATCCTCGCCGGGTTCGTCGCTTTGCCGCTGATCGGCTCGATTGCGACCTTCGCCGCCTGCGGGGCGGTGGCGCTGCTCTGCCTGCCGTTCGTGCGGGGCGGTGAGCCGGGGCAGCCGGCCGTGACCATCGCGGCAGGGGCCTTCGTCGCCTTTGCGGGCGTCGCCGGATCCCCCGCCTGCCAATTCGAAAGCGGCCTGTCCTGCTTGCACGTCGCGCAGCGCGGACCCGAGGTACGGCTGATCTCGGACGGCACCATACAGGCGGCCGAGCGGATCACGCCCGGCGAGGACAGGATCGATCTGGCGCTGAGTTACACCGATTGGCTTTGGGCGCGTATGGATCAGGATCTTGGCCCCGACGCCTCGGTGCTGTTCATCGGTGGGGGCGGGTATTCGCTGCCGACCAAACTGCTTGCCTCGCGACCAGACGCCCGCGCGGTGGCGGTCGAGATCGACCCGCTGGTAACCGAGGTCGTGCGCGACCACATGCCTCGTGCCTCGGCGATGATCGCGCAGACGGGCTACGATGCCACGGAAGAAGAGGCCGACGGGCGGCTGGGCATCGTCCACGCCGACGGCCGCGTTTACCTCAACGAGGCCTCGCAACGCTTCGAAGCAGCGGTGATGGATGCGTTTTCGTCCAGCTCGGTTCCGGCGCATCTTGCCACCATGGAAACCTTCGCCCGCTTGAAGCAGATCGTTGACGGCCCGGTCTACGTGAACCTTCTGGACACGCCCGATGGCCCCCTTGCCCGGGGCGTGCATGCGATCTTGCAGAAGCTCTATCCAAATGTCGAAGCCGTCGAGGGCGATTTGAATGCCTTGGGTCGAACCAACATCCTCCTCGCAGCGTCGCACCAGCCTCTTGAACCTCTCAACGCCTCTCCAAGCACCTACAGCCCCGCAAAGATCTTCGCCGTCCGCGCCTTCACCGATGACCGCGGATGGATCGGGCACAGGTAGAAACGTGGCTCCGATTGGTGGTTTCGGCCCTAACCGGACCTTCGTCAGGAAATCCAGTGCGGTGTTGAAGCGTCTCGGAGCCGACGTTCGTGCATCGCATAGAGACGGCTTGGGAACCAACGCCTCTCCAAAGTTGCCAACTGGATCGCGCCGGCTATGAAAATTGGACCGGCCACCAAGAGCAGCGTAACCGCTGTTCCAATCCCACCTTCCTGTCGCTTCCGAGATCTGAGATCGGCTCGTTCGAGGATGAATGAGAGGGAGTTTCTCCGTGGAGACTACGATGGAGGTTCTCACGTCGCGGCGTAGGGGCGTGCGCAGTCGCAAGTGGTCGGATGAGCTAAAGGCGCGGATCGTGGCGGAGACGCTGGCGCCTGGAGCCACGGTCAACGAGGTTGCAGCCCGGTATGGTCTGAAGGCGAACCATCTGTCATCTTGGCGAACGTTGG
>NZ_JBLZMW010000019.1:4881-110527 GCF_048553275.1 Pacificoceanicola niger | reverse complement strand
GGTCGCTCATGTCACCGCTCCGTTTTTAGAGCCGTGAATCACGCAGCGCTTCGAAAATCAATGCATCCTGACCCTAGCGCCCGCTCTTCGGGCGAGAGAAACACCAAAGTCGTGGCAAGGGTCGATCCCTGATCACGCTTTGAAAACGCGACACCGATGTCGGTCGCGATCCTGTCGGCCAGCTTTTCCTCCACGTGTCGTCACGATAGCCCAGATGTCTTGGTCAATGCGGAAAAAGCGCCACAGGGGATTTGCCCGCCGCGCGCGCTTGTGACTTGTTCATGGCGATTTTGGACTGCAATCGCGCGACGGCACAGGACAATTTCAATGCTGTCCGTTGATCGCCACCCAATGCTGCGCGAGGCCTTGATGAACCGACTACGGCCTGCAGTCGCATTGGCACACCGATATGGGCATGAAACCGGCCGTTACGATTCATAAAATTCCGAATTTTGCCAGCTATTTTCTGCGCCTTTTGTGACCGCGATCGGAAACACAGAACGGACCAACGCCCTGATTTCAGGATAAAATTTCATGATCAAGGAATTATTTTGGTGCGGGTGAAGGGACTCGAACCCCCACGCCATAGGCGCCAGAACCTAAATCTGGTGCGTCTACCAATTCCGCCACACCCGCATCCGGCCCGGCGCAAAACCGGGCGTGGCGTTTTCTATCAAAGCCCGAACGCAAGCGCGAGAGGAAAAATCATTTCAAATTGCTGCGAAACGCCTGGCGGTGACGGCCTG
This sequence comes from Pacificoceanicola niger, assembly GCF_048553275.1. NCBI lineage: Bacteria > Pseudomonadati > Pseudomonadota > Alphaproteobacteria > Rhodobacterales > Roseobacteraceae > Pacificoceanicola > Pacificoceanicola niger. Next base: position 109,781 of record NZ_JBLZMW010000019.1, on the reverse strand, counting down.
CGCGTTCACCCCAAATTGCGAAATCTTGCCGATGATGGCGTGGAGCAATCCACGAGTGGCCGCATGGAACGACAGACAGTCCAGCCTCCTGCACGGTGCAGACCCACGCCCTCCTGCGGCGCGGAAGACCGCGTTTGCCCGGACACGGCGGAGGGCTGTCGGGGCTGTGATGCGGGAAAGACTCAATCGGTCTGCAATCGGCATCTTCCGCACGAAAACGACAGGACAGCTGCCGAATTCTACCCGTATTCTCGGCGCAAAATCGAAGCAGAAAACAAAGCAAGGCCCGAAGCCATGGACACCGGAAGCGCCAAAAAGGACACGGATTGCGCATCGCGCGCGCGACGTGCCCGCCACGTTTCGGCCAGCACACGGCGCAATGCCCTGACCTCGGGAACAGTGGTTCTGACGCTGGACGGCGCTTTGCCCGTCGAATTCATCTCTGAAGGTGATCGGGTGATCACCCGTGACAGCGGCGTTGCCACGGTCCGAGCGGTGCGCCGCTCGCGCGAAGTCCTGCGTACGATATTGATAAAGGCCGGTTCGCTGGGCAAGGCCCGCCCCGACCGCGACGTGATCCTCGTCGCGGGACAGGAAATCCTTGTTCGCGATTGGCGGGCCATGGCGCTGTTTGGCGCGTCGCAGGCGCTGGTCCCGGTGGAGCGGATGGTGGATGGCGAGTTCGTGCGGGAGGTTGCGACCCGCGAGGTCGAGACTGTGGCGCTGATTTTCGATGCACCGCACATCCTTTATGCCGATGGACTGGAGCTGGCCTCCGCCGATGCGGTCGTCCCTGCGGGCTGATACCGATTTCTGCCGATGTCTTGAGGGCGGTCCAAGTGGGCCGCCTTTTGTCTTGCCGGGGGTGCGGGGCGCAGCCCCGCCCTACGAAGCCAAAGCGCGAAAGACACCGGGCAGCGCTTCGGGGAGGTCCTCGGCGATCAGGCCGGGACCAAAGCTGAGTGCGCAGTCGACATGCAACCAGGCGGCGGTCTCGGCGGCCTGCATGGGATCAAAGCCCCGCGCCAGAAGCCCGGTGATGAAACCGGCCAGCACATCGCCGGAGCCGGCGGTGGCGAGCCAGGGCGCTGCGCGTTCATAGACGGCGGCGTTGATGGCGGCTCGGCCATCGAGGGCGGCGATGACGGTATCCGGGCCTTTGAGAAGAACGACACATCCGGCGCGTTTGGCCGCGTCCCGGGTGGCATCGACCTTGGAATAGGCGGGGCCTTTCGTGGGCGTCTCGGTCAATTTCTGCGCGATATCGGGAAAAAGACGCGCAAACTCGCCCATATGCGGGGTGATGACGCACGACGGATGGAGAATCTCGAACAACGCGTCGGGCTTCTCTGAGAAGGCGCTCAGAGCATCCGCGTCCAGCACCGTAGGGCGGGGTTTTACCCCGCTCCCGCTCAAAGCCGCGTGCACCAAATCCCGCGCCCGCTCCACCCCGAGTCCCGGTCCAAGGCAGAGGGCGTTCAGCCGGGCGTCGCCCAGCATCTCTACCAAGTCATCGCCCCCCTCCACCCGCCGGAGCATCAACGCGGTGATCTGAGACGCCACCTCCATCTGCGCCGCCCCCGGCACACCAAGCGTCACCAGCCCCGCGCCGATCCGCAAAGCCCCTCGCGCGGCAAGGCGGGCAGCGCCGGTGCGGCCAAAACCGCCGGAGAGGATCAGGGCGTGGCCGTGGCTGAATTTATGCCCAGGTGACGCCTTTCGTGAGGCCAGTTCGTATCCACTGTAAAACCCCTTCTCGCAAGGCTCAGATGCCAATCGAACGGCGCCAGTCGGCTTTTTGCCATCTTCCAAACCAATCGACTTCACCACAACCTTGCCGCAGGCTGTTCCGCCATCTGCAAGCACATGCCCCAATTTACGCCTGTGAAACGTGACTGTGAGGTTAGGGACGACAGACTGATCAAAAGGACTGTCTTCAACACCGAGGTACAGACCACTATCTGCACACATCCCACTCGGCACATCGACCGATACCACCCTTGGCGTTCTGTATGTCTCAATCGCCGAGGACCAGTCGTTCAATTCATCCTGAACAAAGCCCAACTCATCGAAGGGGCGCGACAGGCCGGTCCCGAAGAGAGCATCGACCGCCAGAACGGTATCGGGGTGGTCTTCGAAATAATCTTCGAAGTCCCGGTTCGGTGCCGGGGAGACCTCCCCCAATCCGCACCACCGCTCGTAATTCACCTTCGCATCCGGCGGCAGCCTCAAAGCATCGCCGTAGAGAAACACCTCAACCGCCCAGCCCCGCGCCTTCAGCAATCGCGCCACGACAAAGCCGTCGCCGCCGTTATTGCCCGGACCGCAGAGCACAACGGCGCGGTGCGCGCCCTCCACAAGCTCCGGCCATTCTTCAAGAACGGCCTCAACCACCCCCCGCCCGGCGCGCTCCATCAGCTCCAGTCCGGTGACCGCGCCGGAGTCGATCGCCGCCTTTTCAATCGCCCGCATCTGCGCCGCGGTGAGCAGTTCGGTCATGGTTAACGTCCTCGCGATTCAATTTAGATCATTTTTTGTGCGTTAAGCACAGTTTTTAATCTTGCCGATTTTTTCAGCACTTCCCTTGCGCCCAGAATGGCCCTATCCGATTGTGGCTGCCAGACAGAAATGTTCTGCACGGGTCCAAACGAATTACGAGGAGACGGGAAGCCCATGAAAAAGATCGAGGCGATCATCAAGCCGTTCAAGCTCGACGAGGTCAAGGAAGCCCTGCAGGACGCGGGCATCCAGGGTCTGAGCGTTGTCGAGGTCAAGGGCTTCGGCCGTCAGAAGGGCCACACGGAGCTGTATCGCGGCGCAGAATACGTCGTGGATTTCCTGCCCAAGGTGAAGATCGAAACCGTTCTGGATGATGACCAGGTCGAAGGCGCTATCGAAGCAATCATCGGTGCGGCCAAGACCGACAAGATCGGCGACGGAAAGATCTTTGTCAGCCCGGTCGAGCAGGCCATCCGCATTCGGACCGGTGAATCCGGCTCGGACGCCCTCTAACATCGGTCCGGTCACAGACCGGACGCCGAGGACACCGTCAGCCGCGGGACCTGCCGTGGCTGACACACGAACCCAATCATAACCAATCAGGGGAATAGCAAAATGAGCGCAAAAGATCTGCTCAAACTGATCAAGGACGAGGACGTCGCCTACGTCGATATCCGCTTCACCGATCCGCGTGGCAAGCTGCAGCACGTGACCGTGATGGAGAGCGAAGTCGATGAGGATTTCCTCGAAGAAGGCTTTATGTTCGACGGCTCGTCGATCGCCGGCTGGAAGTCCATCGAAGCCTCCGACATGAAGCTGATGCCCGATTGCGACAGCGCCTACATCGACCCCTTCTATGCCGAGAAGACCGTTTGTGTGCATTGCTCGGTCGTCGAGCCCGACACCAACGAGCCCTATGACCGCGACCCGCGCGGCACCGCGCAGAAGGCCGAGGCTTACCTGAAGTCCTCCGGCATCGGCGATACCTCCTTCTGGGGTCCGGAAGCGGAATTCTTCCTGTTCGACGACGTGAAATACTCCGTCGCGCCGAACAAGGTGAGCTTCGAGATCGACGCCGACCACGCCGCGTGGAACACCGACGCCGAGTTCGAGATGGGCAACCTTGGCCATCGTCCGACCTACAAGGGCGGTTACTTCCCGGTGAACCCGATGGACGACGGTCAGGACATCCGCTCCGAGATGCTTTCGACCATGAAGCGCATTGGCATGAAGGTCGACAAGCACCACCACGAAGTGGCGACCTCGCAGCATGAGCTTGGCCTCGTGTTCGGCTCGCTCACCGAGCAGGCCGACCATCTGCAGAAGTACAAATACGTCATTCACAACGTGGCGCACGCCTATGGCCGTTCGGCCACCTTCATGCCGAAGCCGATGGCCGGCGACAACGGCTCGGGCATGCACGTGAACATGTCGATCTGGAAAGACGGCAAGCCGCTCTTTGCCGGCGACAAGTATGCCGATCTGTCTCAGGAAGCGCTGTATTTCATCGGCGGCATCCTGAAGCACGCGAAGACGCTGAACGCCTTCACCAACCCGTCGACCAACAGCTACAAGCGTCTGATCCCCGGCTTCGAAGCCCCGGTTCTGCGCGCCTACTCCGCGCGCAACCGCTCGGGCTGCGTGCGTATTCCGTGGACCGAGAACCCGAAGGCAAAGCGTGTCGAGGCCCGTTTCCCCGATCCGGCGGCAAACCCCTACCTGTGCTTTGCGGCGCTTCTGATGGCCGGTCTCGACGGCATCAAGAACAAGATCGATCCGGGCGAAGCCATGGACAAGAACCTGTACGACCTGCCCGCAGAAGAGCTGGCCGGCATCCCGACGGTCTGTGGCTCGCTGCGCGAAGCCCTGGACTGCCTGGCCGCCGATCACGAGTTCCTGCTGGCCGGTGACGTCTTCACCAAGAGCCAGATCGAAGGCTACATCGAGCTGAAGATGGAAGAGGTGATTGCCTACGAGCATACTCCGCACCCGGTCGAATACGGTCTCTACTACAGCTGCTGATCCCTCGGCACCTGAAGACATGCGAAGGGGCGTCCAGTCGGGCGCCCCTTTTGCTTGGACGGGTCAGGACACCGACGGATATGCCCTCGGCATCATGGACAATGGTCCGAACCTTCACGGCCTTCGGCATAGTCTGGCAAGACTTTGGCGAAGCCGTCCCATTGTTGCCACAGAATTCCATTTTGGCCGAAATTCGTCCCACTTCTGAACGCATTCGCCCGGCAGTCTGACCCTGACGCAAAGAGCTCCGGCAAGGGGACCAGGAGAGACAATGACTCAGACCACCGCAAAATTGATCATGGACGGCACCGGATTCATTGCCGTCTATACCCTGGCCGAACAGCTCGGAACGGCGCTGAGCGCGATCACCGGCACCGGATTCGAGATGAAGGATCCGGCGCTGACCTCCGTGCGCGTGGTGTCCGGCGCCTACGACGCACGCATCGCGGTCGGCTTCGAAGGCGAAGAGAAAGTGACCTCTGTCGGGATCGACGGCAGCGGGTGCAGGGATGAGGCCGCCGCCCAGGCGCTCCTGGCACGGCTGGTTTTTACACTCGCCGCGGCCCTGCCCGTGGATGCGGTGATCTGGCCGGGCACCACGGTTCGGATTCCGCGACAGACATTCGTCACAGAGCTTGGCGCCGCATTGATGCCGCCAGGCGAAGATCCTGCGCCGATCACTCCGCGCCGTGTGCGCTGCGCCACCTCGGGCAAACCGCGTAGCGGACGCGGCCCGGTCCACATCGACCGCCGCAAGGCACCGCGCGCCTCTCTGCCCCGCGACGTAGGCGGGAACATCATTGGAATCCCGACCACGATGTACAGCGACGCGCATATGTCGATCTGCGACGCGGATCTGCTTTGCGGCGCGCACAAGGGCACGTTGGCCGGTCTCACCGCGCAGACGCGCGCAAACATCACCCCGGCGCCGCTGTTCCTTCATCACCCCGTGAAGGGCGAGGGATTTCGCCTCGCCTCTCTGGCGATAACGGCGGGCGGGCTCTTCACGACGCTCGGCGCGATGTCCACTCTGCCTATGCTCTGAGGCCGGACGGCACGGAGCGCGCCACACAAGCGGCATGCAAGTCAGGAATTCCCACTTGGACGACGGGCAGCAAGGCGCTACCCTTTGGAATACGTTCCGGGATTTTTTGGAGACATCCATGCGCCGCCTTTTTACCGCCCTTTGCCTGACCGCCCTGAGCGTCACCACCGCCGCGCCGGTCTGGTCGGCCAGTTGCATCACGCAAAAGGGTGCCTTCGGCCAGTACAAGGCCAACTTTGGCCAGGAAGCCGCAAAGGCCGGTATCGGCCAGCGCGGGATGCAGGCGCTCTCGGCAGCGAACCTGTCCAACATCACCTGGAAATTCGAATCGAGCCCCAGCAGTCAGACCGGCGTCTCGCACGGCGATCCGGCCCAATTCCTTGCCAAACGCTCGGGCAGCACGGCGCAGAACTTTATCAACATGGCCGCCTCGCGGATGCAGAAGAATGCAGGCCTGTTTGCCTCCATCGAGCGCACCTACGGCGTGCCGGGAACCATTCTTGCCACGATCTGGGGGCTTGAGACGTCCTGGGGCGGGTATACCGGTAAGACGCCGATCGTGGACGGCGCCGTCACGCTCGCGTCCTACTGCCGCCGCCACCCCCGCTTTGAGCCACATGCCATGTCGGCGCTGCAGCTTGTCGACCGGGGCGTGATCTCGGCGGCCACGCGCGGCGGTCCGTCCGGTGAATTAGGCCACATGCAGTTCCTCGCCGGAAACTGGCTGCGCTATGGGGTCGATGGCAATGGCGACGGCCGGGCCGATCCTTACAACGCGGCTGATGCGCTGGCCTCGGCGGCCAACATGCTGCGCCGCAATGGCTGGAAGGCCGGTCAGCCGTTCGGCGAAGGCACCGCCAACTTCCGGGCGTTGTCGGCCTGGAACGACAGCGGCAACTACCAGCGCGCCATCGCCTATTCCGCGGCCCGCATCGGCAACTGATCCGGCACCGCCCACACCACGGAACAGACCGGGGCGCAGCACAGGCTGCGCCCCTTTTCGTTGGACAAGGTCAATCACGACTCGGGACAAGCGGTTAACCTGTTCGGCCATGTTTCGCCGAAACAGGATGATCGGGGTTTCGCTTTGTCAGCCAATGCCGCCAAACACCGGCGATCCGCCACGAATTGGCGACAATTCTCCTTAACCATGCCTAAAAATATCCAGAATTGCCAAGCACAGTGTTGCCTATCAGGAGTGTTTTCTGCCTGAGCGAGGACCGACAATGTCTATTCAAGAGTATGCTTACGCTGGCCTGATCCTTCCCGATGAACGGGGCCTTTCGATCGCGCCATATCTCGATAGCTGCCAGCAGGTTCTGGCCAGGCTGGACCCTCGTCCGGTCGGTGTTCCCAAGCGCTCGGCCAAACGCCAGGCCGTGCTGGGCCATTATTTCGGACTGCGCGTCACCGCCGAGGCCGACAGCGACTATGGCCCGCGCATCCTGATTGAAGTGATTACCCGCGACGGGGCCGCCCCGGATGAGGAGACCGCCGCGCGGTTGCTCTCCGATACGGTTCTGGCTTCCCTCGAACACTCCCATGCGGACATGATCGAATGGTTTTCGCCTGATACGCTGCTCGACACAGCGGACTTTGTCCGGCTGCGCAACTACACCTCGCCGCAGCGCGCCCGGCGTGCGCCGACACATGAGCAGGACGTCGAGACGGCTGCGGCTCTCGCGGTTCAAGAGCTGTTTCAGGATCAGGCCCTTTGCGATCCCGTGTACGATCTGGACAATGCGCAGACAGCAATGCCTTCTGAGGAGCAAGTGGCCACGCAAGACCTGCGCGACCTACTCTCCGAAGACGACGTACGCGATCCGAAGGAAGCCTATAACCCGCTGGCCCGCATGAAAGCGCGTATGGCCGAAGCCGAACCGGAGGAAAAGCGGCTCAGCTTCGCCGGTTGGCTGATGTCGGGCGTGCTCGCCGTGGTGTTTTTTCCGGCAGCCGTTTTCCTGTGGATCACCGCGCTTTGGCGCGGCATGGATTTCCGTCTGACCACGCAGGTCCTGTCGGTGACCATATTGTTCGTGGCACTGGCCAACAGCAATCGTCTGCACGTTCTGCTGGGCAATGTATTGAACTGATTGCAAAGGCCGCAAAACGGGGCTTGCCGCCGCCGCGCACGGCGGTCACCTTGCGGACATGCCCGCATCCCTTGCTTCGCCGATCCTGAACCAAACGCTTCCCTATGACCCCCTGCGCCCCCGCCCCCTGCCCGGGGTTGCGCCGGTCGGTCCGGAAGGCTGGCTCATGGCAAATGACGCCTATACCGCGCAACTTTTGGAAAAGGCCCGCCTGCTGCGCGAGCGGCGCAGCGAGGTTCTGTGGCTGGATCCGGCGTATATGGAGCCTGCGCGGGAAATGCTCGCGGAGGTTCTGCTCCAACTGCCGGAGGGGTTCATTGACACGGACGATGGTGTGGTCTGTCCCGATGGCCGCCGCGTTGTGCCGGACGCGGCGGACCCGCTTGGCTCGATCGGGGCGCTGATTCAGGAAGATCTATGCTTGCTTGTCAAAGAGGGGTCGGAGCACGTGCTGCGCGGCGCACTCTTGTGCTTTCCGGCAAGTTGGACGCTCGCTCAGAAGGCCGGCAAGCCGCTGCTCGGCATCCACACGCCCGTCGCGTCCTATGACGCAGATCTGGGCAGGCGGGTGCAGCGCTTGTTCGACGGCATTCGCCCGGGGCGTCCGCTCTGGCGGTTCAATGCCCTGTGGTATGACGATCCGGCCCTGTTTCAGCCGCGCCGCGAAGACGACCCGCGCCATGGCAAAACCAGCGCCGCGCCCCCCTTCTTGCGCAGCGAGCGGCAGGGCCTCTACCGGCTGCCGCAGAGCGGCGCGGTGGTGTTTTCCATCCACACATTCGTCTTGCCGCGCGCGACGGTCACGGATCAGTTCGGCAGCTGAAGCCGCACCCACTGCCCGCGATGATCCGAGCCAAGCCGCGGCGTTACCCGGAGATCGAAACCGCTTCCGGGCGGTGCCAGGATGTGGTCGATGCCAATCGGCAAACCCAGGTAGGGCAGCGAAAACGTGTGCGTGTAGGGACCGATCCGCCGCGAGCCAGTGGCAGCCTCGATGCGGCGCAGCGTATGCGACCAGCCCACGGAGTTGAAATCACCGCCAAGCACCACCGGCCCGTCCAGCCGCCGCAGATCCGGCAGGATACCTGTCACCTGCTCGGCCTGCGGGTAGGGCCACGGCCAGGGGATATGCAGGCTGACCATCCAGACCGGCCCCGCCGACGTCTCGACCTGCAGCGCGGCAATGCCGTCCGGCTTCGAGCACAGCGCGCGGCCCGCAACCGGCGGCAGGCGGGTGAGCACCGCTTCGCCGACTTGAAATGCGGGGCAATGCAGCCGGTACGGATAGAGTTCGGCAAGCCGGTCCAGCATGACAAGATTCGCCGACGAGACCTCCTGTAGCAGCAGTACATCGGGGGGGATCCGGGTGATCATTTCCAGCCAGTCATCCCACTCCGTCCGGTTCCAGAGCAGGTTTTGCTGCACGATGGTCAGATCGCCGGGGTGCGCCGCGGGCGGGGTCTGTTTCGGCATGGGCAGATGCGGGGCAAGTCCGGCAAGGGCCAGCGCCACCAGCGGCCAGCGCAGGCGGCGCGTCAGATCGCTCCACAGCACCGCGAGCGCTAAAAGCACAAGCAGCGGCACGCGGAACACCGCAAGCGAATCCCCCGCCGGATGCAGCGCCCCGGCAAAACCGGCAAGCAGCGCCAACCCGAGCGCCGCTGCAATAACCCTCAAGAAAACGCCCATGTCTCTCACCTTGCCGTGACGCGGGGCCACCAGACCTTGTTCAATGGGCTGCTGCCCGTCACCTATAGGGAAACCGCCGTTAACACCGTGTCACGCCATGCCCCTTGATCGCTCCACAGACCGTCTCACCTTTCCCGGCCATTCCGGCGCCATGCTGTCGGCGCGGCTGGACCGACCGGCGGGGCCGCATCTGGCCACGGCGCTTTTTGCCCATTGCTTCACCTGCGGCAAGGACATTCCAGCCGCCAGGCGCATTGCCGCGCGGCTTGCCGGGATGGGAATCGCCGTGCTGCGGTTTGATTTCACCGGGCTGGGCCATTCGGAGGGCGAGTTTGGCAACACCAGCCTATCGTCGAATGGCGCAGACCTCGAAGCCGCCGCCGCGCATCTTGAGAGCCTCGGAATGGCGCCTTCGCTGCTTATCGGGCATTCGCTTGGCGGTCTGGCGGTGCTGCGCGCCGCGCCACGCCTGCCCTCCGTCAAGGCGGTGGCGACCATCGGCGCGCCCTTCGATCCGGCGCATGTCACAAGCCATTTCGAAGAGCATCTGGATGACATCCGCGCGCATGGCCGCGCCGAAGTTCAGCTTGGCGGGCGCCCGGTGACCATCGGCGCCGACTTCCTTGAGGATGTAACCCAGGGCGATCGAGGGACCGATCTGGCCGCGATGAAGGCCGCTCTGCTCGTTCTGCACGCGCCGCGCGACGCCGTCGTCGACATCTCGAACGCCACAAGGATCTTTACCGCCGCGCGCCATCCCAAGAGCTTTGTCACGCTGGGCGACGCCGATCACCTGATCAGCGATGCCGACGATGCGGAGTATGTCGCGGAGGTGATCGCGGCTTGGGTGTCGCGCTATCTGGACCTTGCGCCGCCCGCCCCACCGATCGGTGCGCCGGAGGGGGTGACGCGGGTTTCGGAGGCCGATCCGAAAGGGTTCTTGCAAGATATTCAGAACGGGCCATGGCACCACGCGCTTGCCGATGAGCCGAAGGCCTATGGCGGCAGCAACCGGGGCATGTCGCCGTATGGCTTCCTTGCCGCAGGGCTTGGCGCTTGCACGTCGATGACGATCCGGATGTATGCGCGACGCAAGGGCTGGCCGCTGCGGCATGTGTCTGTGGATGTGACCCACGACAAACTCCATGCGCAGGACGCGGGCACCGGGGCCAGCTCGCGCATCGACAGTTTCACCCGGCGGATCACGCTGGAGGGCAATCTGAGCCCGAAGCAGCGGGCGCGGCTCATGGAAATCGCGGACGCCTGCCCGGTGCACAAGACACTGGAAACCGGCGCGAACATCCGAACAGAGCTCGCCTGAGCCTGTGCGCCGCGTCCACGAAAAAGGCCGGGCCCTTGCGGGTCCGGCCTTTTGTGCAACAGGGCGTAGGGCGGGGCTGTGCCCCGCACCCCTCCGGGGTCAGTCGCGGGCGCGGCCGACAAGCGCCCATGCGGCGGGCAGGATCACGGCGGCCAGAGCCAGCTTGATCGCATCACCCAGCAGGAACGGTGTCAGGCCCCATGCCAGGATCGGCTTGTCGAAGCCATAGAGCATACCCAGCCAGATCAGACCCGGCACATAGAGGATCACGTTGCCGATCAGCATGGCGCCGGCCATCTTCGGCGCCGAGCGGTCCCAACCACGGCGCGCGAGCATGCCCATCACGCCAACCGCGATGACATAGCCGAGAAGATAGCCACCGGTGCCGCCCATCATGTATTCAATGCCGTTGAGGTCGGCGGTCGAGCTTTGGAAAATGTCCATGCCCAGCATGCCGAGGATCATGTAGCCCATGATCGTCACGAGACCGAGACGCGCCCCATAGGCCGCACCGACGGTCAGGACGGCAAAGGTCCCCATGCCCATGGCAACGGGCGAGCCCGGCACCGGCACCTTGATCTTGGCCATGACCGCCAGAAAGGCGATGCCGAGCACAACAAGAGCCACCTGCTTGACGCGCCGTGCCGCGCCTTCATTCGCGCCAAAGGCTTCCGCCAGCACGTTGCGATCCATCGTAAGGTTCATATCGAGCCCCCGTTCAAAACTTGTTTCCTTGCCTCATTTGTGCCTCAAGCCCAATGCTACCGCAAGTCTCCATTGCTGCGTGGCAGCGGTAAATTTGCAAAGTGAACTTTGCATCTGCAAACCAAAAATCAGGGAAACAATTGACTGACGCCGCAGGGGCAAATCACGGCGTTGCAGTGTGCACAGGCCATAGGCACACCATAAACACGTTGTTCCCATTGGTTAACTCAACCAATTATAGTATGTTGGGTGGAGCCTGCAAAAGATGAATCCGCATTTCCTCGCAGGTAAGAGAGTTTAGTATGCTTGAAATTCATGGCGGTCTCGTCGCAAACGGTACAATCCTGTTCACGCGGCATATTGGTCTGCATACCCCAGCCGCAATGCAGCGCGAGATTCTGCGCGTCGTGCAGACCTTTTCCAATCACGCAGCGTTGCCGGAAATCGTCGATCTCTCGGAGCTGACGGGAACAGAGATGGAATTCAGGTCTTCAAACACCGTGACCGACGCCATCCTGCGCCATATCGAGCCGCCCGCCCCTGCGGAAAAGAAGCGGGTCGCCATCTATGCGCCATCGGACACGATCTATGGCATGGCCAGGGTTTATACGAGCCTGCTCGAGCTCAAGAATGCGAATGTCGAGGCTATGCCCTGTCGAACCGCGGCTGAAGCGCTTTCGTTTCACGAGCTGCCGGAGACATGCTTTGAACATCTCGAAGGCTATGACCGTATCGGCCCGCTTCCTCCCGAAACCGCGGCCTGCGGCCTTTGATCCCGGCGGCCCGGGCGTCCCGCCGCTGGCCCCACCAAAACAGAAGGCCCGCCCCGGTCTCCCGGGACGGGCCTTTTTTCATGTCATGGGCAATCAGATTTTCTGTAGAAGATCGCCGATCGACTGCTTGGCGTCGCCGTAATACATCCGCGTGTTGTCCTTGTAGAACAGCGGGTTTTCGATGCCCGAGTAGCCGGTGCCCTGCCCGCGCTTGGACACGAAGACCTGCTTGGCTTTCCAGACTTCGAGGACCGGCATGCCCGCGATGGGCGAGTTGGGATCATCCTGCGCCGCCGGGTTCACGATGTCATTGGAGCCGATCACGATAACCACATCCGTATCCGGGAAGTCGTCGTTGATCTCGTCCATCTCCATCACGATGTCATAAGGCACCTTGGCTTCGGCCAGCAGCACGTTCATGTGCCCGGGCAGACGGCCCGCCACCGGGTGGATTGCAAAGCGCACGTTTTTTCCCTTGGCGCGCAGCTTGGAGGTCAGCTCCGCCACGTTCTGCTGCGCCTGTGCCACCGCCATGCCATAGCCCGGCACGATGATGACGCTGTCCGCCTCATCCAGTGCGGAGGCCACACCATCGACGTCGATCGCCACCTGCTCGCCCTCGACTTCCATCGCCGGACCCGAAGTGCCGCCAAAGCCGCCGAGAATGACGGAGATGAAGCTGCGGTTCATGGCCTTGCACATGATGTAGGACAGGATCGCACCGGAAGAGCCAACCAGCGCGCCGACCACGATCAGCAGATCGTTGCCAAGACTGAAGCCGATGGCCGCCGCCGCCCAGCCCGAGTAGCTGTTGAGCATCGAAACCACGACCGGCATGTCGGCGCCGCCGATGCCCATGATCAGGTGATAGCCGATGAACAGCGCCGCCAGCGTCATGATGAACAGCGGCAGGAAGCCACCCGAGGAGAAATACCAGATCAGGCAGAGCACAGAGATCACCGCCGCGGCGATGTTCAGCATATGACCGCCGGGCAGCTTTTTCGCCGCCGAGGTCACCTTGCCCGCAAGCTTGCCATAGGCCACCACGGAGCCGGTGAAGGTGATCGCCCCGATCAGGATGCCAAGATAGAGCTCAACGCGCAGGATGTTCTGTTCGACGTTGGTCTTGTGCGCCAGCAGCTCGGCAAAGCCGTGCAGGCCTGCGCGCTCCTCCGGCGTCATCGACAGCACATTGTTCAGCTCAAAGTGCGCGTTGAAGCCCACGAAGACCGCCGCAAGACCGACGAGGCTGTGCATCGCCGCGACAAGCTGCGGCATTTCGGTCATTTCGACCTTTGTGGCCACGTACCAGCCGATGATTCCGCCTGCGGCGATGAGCACGATCGACAGCAGCCAAAGGCCCGAGCCCGGGCCGATCAGCGTTGCAAAGACCGCCAGCGCCATGCCGACGATGCCATACCATACCGCCCGCTTCGCGCTCTCCTGGCCCGAAAGGCCGCCGAGGGAGAGGATGAAGAGGACAGCCGCGACCACGTAGGCCGCCGTTGTGAATCCGAATTCCATTGTGTTTGTCCCCCTTTACGACTTCTGGAACATGGCGAGCATACGCCGTGTCACCATGAAGCCGCCGAAGATGTTGATCCCGGTCATGAAGACCGACAGCGCCGCGAGCAGGATCACGAGGAAACTCCCCGAGCCGATCTGCATCAGCGCGCCAAGGATGATGATCGAAGAGATCGCGTTGGTGACGGCCATCAGCGGCGTGTGCAAGCTGTGCGACACGTTCCAGATCACCTGGAAGCCGACAAAGACCGACAACACGAAGACGATGAAGTGCTGCATGAAGCTCGCCGGAGCGACGAGCCCCACGGCCAGAAGCAGCGCCCCGCCCACGGCCAGCAGGGTCACCTGCTGCTTGGTCTGCGCCTTGAAGGCGGCGACCTCTGCCGCGCGCTTTTCTTCGGCGGTCAGCTCCTTGACCTTTTCCTTCGGCTTTGCCGCGATGGCCGCGACTTTCGGCGGCGGCGGCGGGAAGGTGATTTCGCCCTGATGCGTTACCGTCGCGCCGCGAATGACATCGTCTTCCATGTTGTGGTTGACCTTGCCGTCCTTCTCGGGCGTCAGATCGGTCATCATGTGACGGATGTTCGTAGCGTAAAGCGTTGAGGACTGCCGCGCCATGCGCGACGGGAAGTCGGTATAGCCGATGATGGTGACGCCGTTGTCCGTGACGACCTTCTCATCCATCACCGTGCCTTCGACGTTGCCGCCCTTCTCGGCGGCGAGGTCGATGATCACGGAGCCGGGCTTCATCGCCTTGACCATATCCTCAAGCCAGAGCTTGGGCGCCTCGCGGTTGGGGATCAGGGCGGTGGTGATGACAATGTCGACTTCCGGGGCCAACTCGCGGAACTTGGCCAGCTGCGCTTCTCGGAACTCGGGGCTGGAGACGGAGGCATAACCGCCCGTGGCCGCGCCGTCCTGCTGCTCTTCCTCGAAGTCGAGATAGACGAACTCTGCGCCCATGCTCTCGACCTGCTCCGCCACTTCGGGGCGCACGTCAAAGGCATAGGTGATCGCGCCCAGCGAGGTGGAGGTGCCGATCGCGGCAAGGCCGGCAACGCCAGCCCCGACAACCAGAACCTTTGCCGGGGGCACCTTGCCCGCGGCGGTGATCTGACCGGTAAAGAAACGGCCAAAGTTGTTGCCGGCCTCGATCACGGCGCGATAGCCGGCGATATTGGCCATCGACGACAATGCGTCCATCTTCTGCGCGCGGGAAATGCGCGGCACCATTTCCATGGCGATGACGTTTGCGCCTTTTTCCTTGGCCTTGTTCAGGCCTGCTTCGTTCCCGCCGGGATTGAAGAAGGTGATCAGCGTTTTGTCGGCCGTCAGCTGGTCCAGCTCGGCATCCGTGGGGATGCGCACCTTGGCGATGATGTCGGACTGGCTCCACAGGTCATCGGCAGAGCCGACGACAGTGACACCGGCCGCTTCGTAATCCGCGTCGGCGAAGTCAGCCTTGGCCCCTGCCCCGGCTTCAATCAAGCACTCATAGCCCAGCTTCTGCAGCTGAGCCGCCGAATCCGGGGTCATCGCGACACGCGCTTCTCCCGCTTCGACTTCCTTTGGCGTCCCAATTTTCACGTTTGTCCCCCTTGGTCAGGTTCTCGGTCTCGCCCTTATGGGGCGTTGATCGCTGAATGGTCTACATTGCTGACCTAGCTACCACAAGCAGCATGGCCCATCCATCGGCTGAGGTGTCATAGACCACATGAAAGGCGAGAGTTAAAGCCACCTTCTCGTTTGTTGCGTGTATCTGTGGAAATCAGCAAGAAACTTACCCTTTAGTCGCAGCTCTTCCGGCACGATAAAGCGCTTTTCGAGGATCCAGACGAAGACCGGAATCAACGGCAGTGCAAGAACGGCATCCCAATAGAGGATCAGCCCGGTCAGGATGAGCGAATCGCCCAGATAGATCGGATTGCGTGTGCGCTTGAAGATACCGGAGGTGACGAGGCGGTCGGCCTGCTCATGCGGGATGATCGTGGTGCGATGGCGGCGCATCTCGTACGCGGCCAGCGCGATCAGGACGAGCCCGCCCCCGACGAGCACCCCGCCAATCAGATCCGCCCAGACCGGCCCGAAGCTCAGCCCCATGGAATGGAACGTCTTCTGCCACCATGCCAGCGACAGGCAAGCCAGTAACCAAACCGGCGGCATGTCGATCCATTTCATCTCCGAATACTCCTTCGCGGATTCTCTGCCCTATGATAGGCGCGGAAGCCGCCCCGGCCCAGAGGTCAGGGCCGCGACACACTCACCACACCATCGCGAAGCGGGATTAGGGCGTGTGCCGGGCTGCAGCGGTCGCCGGGCATACGCGCCCCGCGCTCTCATTCCCATTCCATTTCCTCGAAGACCCGTCCGGCATTCTTCGTCGCCAGCTCCTCGAAGGTATCGAGATACGTCCAGCGCGACTGATCCACATAGTAGGCCCCGGCCAGATCGCCGCCCTCGTCGATATGCGCACCGATCTTCTCCCGCAGATCGCTCAGGTAGCCAACCGTTTCGATCGTCACCATCTCCATGTTCGTCGGATGGCCATGGCCGGGAATGACATAGGTCGCGCCCAGGTCGGTGAACGGTCCTTCAAAGGTTTCGATCCAGCAGCTTGTGCAGGTTCCCTCGAAAATCGGCGGCATGCGCTCGTGAAAGGCGATGTCGCCTGCGATCACCAATCCCTTTTCCGGTAGCCAGACCTGCACGTCGCCCGGATCATGCGCCGGACCGAGGTGCAACGCGGTGATCGTCAGGCCGCCCATGCTGGCGTCGTGGCTCTCGGAAAACGACAGGTTTGCCGGCACCACCCGCGTGCCCTCGGCCTTGTCGCCGTTGTACCCCTGCATGCCCATCAGGATGAAATCGCCGTTTTCCTCGACCTCGGCAATCGCGTCCTCATGCGCCAGGATATCCACCCCGAGATCGGCCCAATAGGCATTGCCAAGCATCGCATGCCCTTGCCCGTTTTCATTGATCACCAGCTTGACCGGCTGATCGGTGACCGCCTTGATTTCGTCATGCAGCGCCGATGCCAGCCGTACGCTCGCGCCGCCATTGATCACCACCACGCCATCCCCGGTGACGATGAAGGACAGGTTGTTGTTGTGACCGGCATTTTCATATGTCGGAGGGGCGGTCGCCCCGATCGCCGACCAGACACCGGGGATCACCTGCACGGGTTTGCTGTAAAGCTCGGACTGCGGATAAAGATCCGCGATATCCTCATGCGCAGCCGCGGCAGAGGCGACCGCCACCAGCGCCAGCATCGAACCCAAGATCTTCATTCCCACATCCTCCTGACAGTGCAAAAACACATTCGCATGTTTGAATTCAGATGCCAAGCACCCCAGCTCGCCCGCTTGCCACCGCGCAGCATCACGATAGGCTGGCGCCAAAGCCAGGAGTCGGCAATCCACGGGAGGAAAACACCATGCTAACAGGCAAACACGCGCTGGTCACCGGCGGCGGCACAGGGATCGGCCTTGCGATTGCGCAAACGCTGGCCAGTCACGGCGCAGAGGTCACGATCACGGGACGCCGCGAAGGCACGCTGCAAGCGGCCGAGAGCCAGCGCATCCACGGGCTGGTCATGGACGTGAGCAAGGATTCCTCCGTGGTGGATGGCGTGGCTGCCGCGGTCGCCGCACGCGGCCCGATCCAGATCTGCGTGCCGAATGCCGGCATCGCGGAAGGCCGCTCGCTTCTGAAAACCGACATGGACTTCTGGCGAAACATGATGGCAACGAATCTCGATGGCGCTTTCGTCACGATCCGCGAATGCCTGAAAACCATGACAAAGACCGATTGGGGCCGGGTGATCGCGGTCTCCTCCATCGCCGGGCTGAGGGGCTTGCAAGGTGCGCCCGCCTACAGCGCCTCGAAACACGCGCTGATCGGCCTGATCCGGGCGCTCTCGGCCGATTATGCCACCAGGCCCTACACCTTCAACGCGCTCTGCCCTGCCTATGTGGACACCGACATCGTCATTCAAAACACAAGCTCCATCATGCAGCGCACCGGCCTGCCCGAGGACGAGGCGCGTAAGCTGATGACGGACCTGAACCCCCATGGCCGCCTCGTCACCCCCCAGGAGGTCGCCGAGGCCGCCCTCTTCCTCTGCGGGCCCCACTCCGGCAGCGTCAATGGACATGCACTTCAAATTGCGGGCGGCGAAATCTGAGCGCGCGCCCATTGCGTCTTTGGTCCTGAAATACCTCGGGGGAGTCCTGAAAGGACGGGGGCAGCGCCCCCACGCGCGCCAACGGCGCGCTTCGGGCGCGTTTTCGCAGAAAACGCGCCCGCTGTCGGATCGCGAAGCGATCCGACACCCCTAGTCCGGAACAGTCAGCGCCGCCGCAAAGATCCGCGCCATGCGGTCGAGATGCGCAAGATAGCTGTCATAATCCGGGGATCGTCCCGCCGCCTTGGCGCCTTCGAGCGCGGCAATCATGCTGTCGGCCAGCGCCTCGGGAGGATCGTCGAGACGGATGCACCCGGCTCGCGCCTGCCCCTCCAGCCAGTCGGCAAAGACGGCAACCATCCGGGCGCGCCCCTCGGCCGCTTCATGCGCCGCGATGGCGTTGCCAACATCCAGCATATCGGCGCCATGCGGGCTGCGCAGCAGGATCTCCATGGCCCGGCCGGACTTGGCGCGGAAGGCGGACCGCAGTTGCTCCGACACGGGCCCCGGCGCTCCGAGCGCCGCGCTGATCGTTGCGCAGGCTTCGTCATAGAACCCAGTCACAAGCGAGCGCGCGATGTCTTCCTTGCCCTCGAAATACTGGTACAGTGCCGGGCGCGACATCCCGGCCGCCCGGGCGATGTCTCCCATCGACGCCCGGCGAAAGCCATATTGCGCAAAAACGCCAAAGGCGGCTTCAAGAACCGCCTGCCGTTTGCCCTGATCCTTGCCCGCGTCGTCTTTCATTGTGACACTCTGACAAACTGGCATCAAACTGTCAATTGACACGCTGACACATTGGGGCAATAGTGTCAGAACCCAGAGAAAGGATGCCCCATGGCCAGGATTACCGTGAACGGAACCCAGCACGATGTCGATCTCCCAGGTGAGGTGCCCCTGCTCTGGGTGCTGCGCGATCAGCTCAACCTGACCGGCACGAAATACGGATGCGGCGTGGCGTCCTGCGGGGCCTGCACCGTGCAGATCGACGGCGAGGCGGTGCGCTCCTGCCAGGTGGCGCTCTCCGATGTCTGGGGTGATGTGACCACGATCGAAGGGATCGGCCAGCCGGACAATCTGCACCGGCTGCAGCAGGCGTGGATCGACCACCAGGTTGCGCAATGCGGCTATTGTCAGTCCGGTCAGATCATGCAGGCGGCGGCCCTTCTGGCGGAAAACCCCGCGCCGACCGACGATGACATCGACGCGGCGATGAATGGAAACCTGTGCCGCTGCGGCACGTACCCGCGCATTCGCTCCGCGATAAAATCCGTCAGCAAGGGATCATAAGGCATGGCCAGCATTGGAAAAATCGCCCGACGCAGCTTTTTGTTCGGATCGCTGGCCGTGGTTGGCGGGGCCGCCTTTGGCGCCTGGTATGTCGCCCGTCCGGCCCCGAATCCGTTGCGGACCGGTGACGGCGAAGCCAGCCTCAATCCCTTTGTGATGATCACTCAGGACGGCATTCAGCTTATCGCGCCCCGCGCCGAGATGGGCCAGGGCACGCACACCACATGGGCTGCGCTTCTCGCCGAAGAGCTGGACGTGGACCTCGATCAGGTGACCGTGATCCACGGCCCGCCGGCCAAGGCGTATTACAACACCGCGCTGCTTGCCGAAGGCCTGCCGAACAAGGGCTATGACGCCAGCGGTTTCATGCATTCGCTGGGCGAGGCCATGGGCGTGCTGGGCAAGGTGTTCGACATGCAGGTCACCGGCGGCTCCACCGCCATGAAGGACGGCTTCGAGCGGATGCGGGTGATGGGCGCGGGCGCGCGCGAGATGCTGAAGGAGGCGGCGGCACGGCGGCTGGACGTGGATCGCGCCTCCCTGAGCACCGAGGCCGGAATGGTCATCGCCCCCGACGGGACACAGATCGCCTATACCGATCTCGCCAGCGACCTTGAGGGCATTGCGCCGCCGAACGTTCAACTCAAGCGCCCGGACGAGTGGCGCATCCTCGGCAAGACCCAGCCGCGCATCGACGTGCCCGCAAAGTCCACCGGCACCGCGCAATTCGGCATCGACACCCGCCTGCCCGGCATGAAGTTCGCCGCTGTGCGCATGGCCCCGACCCGCGCCGGGATGAAACGCTTCGACGGGTTCGAAGCGGGCCGGATGCCCGGGGTCGAGAAGGTCGTGGATCTCGACGATGGGCTGGCCGTCATTGCCAGCAACACATGGCTGGCAATGCAGGCCGTGCAGGCGATCGAGGTCGAATGGCAGGAAGCCCGCTATCCCAAGACCACCGAAGAAGCCTTTGCCGCGCTGGACGCCGCCTTCGAGGACGCGCCGAATTCAACCATGCGCGACGATGGCGACAGCCTGCAGATGCAGGGCTCGGAGATGATCGAGGCCGAGTACCGTGTGCCGTTCCTGTCGCACGCCCCGCTGGAACCGATGAATGCAACCGCCTGGTTCGATGGCGATAAACTGCGGATCTGGTGTGGCAATCAGGGGCCCACCTTCCTGCGCGCGCGCTGCGCCGAGGCGGCGGGCCTTGCCGAAGAGGATGTGGAGGTCACTGTCACCCTGATGGGCGGCAGCTTTGGCCGCCGGGGCGAATTGGATTACGCGGTGATCGCCACGAAAGTCGCAGCCGCCATGCCCGGCACACCGATCAATGTCACCTGGTCGCGCGAAGAGGACATGACGCATGACTTCTACCGCCCGCCCGCCGTTGCGCGCATGAAAGGTGCGGTCCGGGACGGGCTGCCGGTGGTGTTCGACGCGCAGGTCGCCTCGCCGTCAATCGCGGCGCAGGCGCTGGGCCGTTGGATTGGGTTTGCGCCGTCGGGACCGGACCGCGGCATCGTCGACGGTCTGTTCAACCAGCCTTACGGCATCCCGAACTACCGCGTTCGAGGCCATCGCGCGATGATCGAGCCGCCGCTTGGCTTCTGGCGCTCGGTCGGGGCGAGCTATAACGGCTTTTTCCACGAATGCTTCATGGATGAACTGGCGCAGGCGGCGGGCGCGGACCCGTTGGAGATGCGTCTGAAGCTGACCCGCGACGAATGGCTGCCTGCCTTCTACTGCCTGGAGGCGGTGCGTGACATGTCCGGCTGGACCGGCACGACGCCGGAGGGCACCGGGCGCGGGCTGGCCATGGTCTACAGCTTTGGCACGCCGGTTGCGGTGGTGATCGAGCTTCAAAGCACCGAAGGCGGCATTCGCCTGACCGGTGCATGGATGGCGGCGGATGTGGGCGTTGCGCTCGACCCTGGCAATATCGAAGCGCAGCTGACAGGCGCGCTGGCCTATGGCCTGTCGGCGGCGATCGGGGAGGAGATCACCTTCGCCGATGGCATTGCCCAGCAGCGGAACTTCCCGGATTACGAGCCTCTGCGCCTGAGCCAGATGCCACCCGTGACCGTGAAAATCCTGCAAAATCAGGACCGTCTGAGCGGTATTGGCGAGCCGGGCACACCGCCCGCCGCCCCCGCGCTGGCCAATGCGCTGTTTGATCTGACCGGCACGCGCTTTCGCGATCTGCCGCTGAAAAAGCACGTCGACTTCTTCGTCTGACCTGGCCCGCGCGGCCCCCGATCCAGCACCGCCCGGCCCTTTCAACGGCCGGGCGTTTTTTTGGCGTGATGCTAAGAATTTCCCGCAAATTTGCCACAATCCATGGTTAATACTCCGTTAACAAAGCTGTCCGGCTGCCAAGGTCAGGACGGTCTGGCACACTGGATGAACTGAGACGATCGTCGCGCGGGTCCGACCCGACGCAGACGCAATCACCGGCACCAAGACCGGATGTGACGAGGCAGGAGTAGCGGCATGCCCAACGGGTATCTTGTCACCTTGGGTGACACCAGTCTGGATTCCGGCGATGCGATCAGCGGCGGGCTGATCTCCTTCACCACCGATACCACCCTTGGGGCCGGGCAATGGGTCTGGTCCGGAACCTGGGGTGGCAACAGCTACACCAACGTGCAAGAGCCGGGTGTCTATCACCTTGCGACGAACGGCAACGTGTATTTCGTCCCGAACTACGGTCCGGTCGATGCGCTTGCCTCCTCCTCCGTGGTCAGCGCCCCGAGCTACAGCGCCCCCTCCGACGGCATTGTCACGGGCGACAGCGGCGGCGATGCCATTGATCCCGATTTCGTAGACGGCGACGGCGACCGGCCTGATGGTGGCGATGTTTCGGACGACATCCGATCCGGCGCGGGCAACGATACGGTCACCGCCGGACAGGGCAACGACACCGTCGATGCCGGCGACGGCGACGATCTGGTCTATGGCGACTACGGCAGTTATTCGCCCGCCGCCGTGTCCGAAACACTCGACTGGGCGGCACAGGGTCCGAACGGAACGAGCCTTGCGGGCGGCTTTACCCAGGACACCGGCACCGTCAATGTAACCGTCGGGTTCACCAATAACGGCAACAACGCACCGACGTTTCAGGTCGATACCGCCACGGCGCAGTATACCGGCGGCGCCTTCGATCCAAATTCCTCGCTGTATCTGTACGGACAGGGCGACGGGCCGACCTCGACCACCACCATCGACTTCGCGCCAAGCGCCGAAGGCACAGCGGAGGACGCGGTGGAAAACGTCCAGTTCCGCATCAACGACATCGACTGGGGCAACGCCAATCACACCGACATCGTCACGGTCAACGCCTATGACGCGGACGGCAATCCGGTTCCGGTCAGCTTTACTTTGGGCGGCGGCGATAGCCTGTCGGGCAATACCATCACCGCCGAGGCCGTAGCCGAGAGCCCCAATCAACTTGGCGGATCGGTTCTTGTGGAAATCGCGGGGCCTGTTGCGTCGATCGAGGTCATCTATGCCAATGGTCAGACCAACACCCAAGGCATCTGGATCACCGATATCAGCTTTGAAGCGGTGCCGATCGCGGCGGGCGACGACAGTTTGCTTGGCGGGCTTGGCAATGACACGCTGTTTGGTCAGGGCGGCGATGACACGCTGCTTGGTCAGGATGACGACGACAGTCTGAACGGGGGCATCGGCGACGACAGTGTCGACGGGGGCGTCGGAAACGACACGCTGAACGGGGGGGCGGGCGCCGATACGCTTTTTGGCGGCGCGGGTATGGACTTTGCGAGCTACGAAGACTCCGATGCGGCGGTGACCGTCAACCTTGCCACCAACGCCTTCAGCGGCGGCCATGCCACTGGCGATGTCAACGGTGGCGGGATCGACGGCCTGATCGGTTCGGACTTCGGCGACAGCCTGACCGGATATGACGGTCAGGGACCGGACTGGACCAATGTGTTCTACGGCGGGCTGGGGGCCGATACGCTCGATGGCGCGGGCGGCGACGATTCCCTGTTTGGCGAGCAAGGTATGGATTCGATCCTTGGTGGCGCCGGTAACGATTATATCGACGGCGGCAGCGAAGATGACAGCCTGTCGGGCGGCACCGGCAGCGATACGATGCTTGGCGGCAGCGGCAATGATACGCTCACGGGCGGCGCAGGCGCGGACAGGCTCGACGGCGGCGAGGGTGACGACACCATTCTTGCCGGGGCTGGTGATACGGTGATCGGCGGGGATGGCGATGACGTCATTCGCATCGTCAACACCGGCGACGCGCCGGGCATCATCACTGTTGAAGGCAACACCACCGGCCAGTCCGGGGGCGATACGCTGGATCTGAACGGGCTGGCGGATCGCTCGACGATCACAATCACCGACGATACGGATGGCGAGCTGACCGGCACGGTGACATTGCTCGACGGCACTGTGGTAAATTTTTCCAACATCGACAGCGTGATCTGCTTCACCCCCGGTACGCGCATCCTGACGGACACCGGCCCGCGCCCGGTCGAAAGCCTTGTGCCCGGCGATCTGATCATGACACGCGATCACGGATTGCAACCGCTGGTCTGGACCGGCGCGCGGCGGATGATTGCGCGGGGCGAGCATGCGCCGATTGCCATCGCGCCGCATTTGTTCGGCGGGGCGCGGCCGCTGGTCGTCTCGCCGCAGCATCGGATGCTGATCGAGAGCGCCCAGGCGGAGTTGCTGTTCGGCGCCCGCGAGGTCTTTGCCGCCGCGCGGCATCTGGTTGATGGCGGA
Organism: Pacificoceanicola niger; assembly: GCF_048553275.1. NCBI lineage: Bacteria > Pseudomonadati > Pseudomonadota > Alphaproteobacteria > Rhodobacterales > Roseobacteraceae > Pacificoceanicola > Pacificoceanicola niger. Next base: position 85,873 of record NZ_JBLZMW010000019.1, on the reverse strand, counting down.
GCGGTGCGGCAGGCTGCGGCGGGCGTGATCACCTATCACCACCTGCTCTTGCCGCGTCACGAGGTGATCTATGCGGAGGGCATGGCGACCGAGAGTTTCTTTGCCGGGCCTGCGGGGCTTGAGGCTCTGGATGCGGCCTCGCTCCAGGCCTTGTTCACCGCCCTGCCCGCTCTGCGCAGCGATCCGGGCAGCTACGGCTCTTCGGCGCGGCTCTGCCTGCGCGGGTTCGAGGCGCGCATGTTGCGCGACAGACTGGCCCACCGCATCGCCTCCGTGGCGTGAGGCCGGGGTTCTGGCCCTGATCGGACCTTGGGTGGCCGTGGCGCTCCGGAGCGCGCGCACGCCCGGCCGATCACCGCTCGCCCGGCCTGACCCACCCGCACAACACGGCGTAGGGCGGGGCTATGCCCCGCACCTGTTTCAGGCGGCTTCGTCGTCTTCCGACTGCTGCCGCGCCCAGAGCGCCGCATAGCGGCCCTGCTTGGCCAGAAGCGCGTCGTGGCTGCCCTCTTCGATGACCTCGCCATCCTGCAGGACGACGATGCGATCGGCATCGGCGATGGTCGACAGACGGTGCGCGATGGTGATCACCGTACGCCCCTCGCCTGCCCGGCGCAGCGCCTCCTGGATCGAGGCTTCGGTCTCCGTATCGAGCGCCGAGGTGGCCTCGTCGAGCAGCAGCACCGGCGGATTCTTGAGCAAGGTGCGGGCGATACCCACGCGCTGTTTTTCACCGCCTGAGAGTTTCAGCCCCCGCTCCCCCACGGCCGTGTCGTAGCCTTCCGGCAGGGACTGGATGAAATCATGGATCTGGGCGGCGCGGGCGGCGGCGATGATCTCTTCGTCGCTCGCCCCGTCGCGCCCATAGGCGATGTTGTAGCGGATGCTGTCGTTGAAGAGCACCGTATCCTGCGGCACAACGCCGATGGCCGCATGCAGGCTCTCCTGCGTGACATCGCGAATGTCCTGACCGTCGATGCGGATGGCGCCGCCGCCCACGTCATAAAACCGGAAGAGCAGCCGTCCGATCGTCGATTTGCCCGAGCCGGACGGCCCGACCAGCGCCACGTTCTGCCCGGCCCCGACCGTCACGGAGACACCCTTGAGGATCGGCCGCGCCGGATCGTAGCCAAAGCGCACGTCGTCAAGCTCGACCACGCCCCCGGAGACCGTCAGCGCCGGCGCGCCCGGCTTGTCCGAGACCTCCTGCGGCTGTTCCAGCAGTTCGAACATCTCGCCCATATCCACAAGGCTCTGCCGGATTTCGCGATACACGGTTCCAAGGAAGTTCAGCGGCATGGTGATCTGGATCATGTAGGCATTGACCATTACGAAATCGCCCACGGTGAGGCTGCCCGCCTGCACACCAAGCGCCGCCATCACCATCACCGCCACGAGACCGGTGGTGATCAGGAAGCTTTGGCCAAAGTTGAGGAAGGCCAGCGAGGTTGCGGTCTTCACCGCCGCGCCCTCATAGGCCTGCATCGCCCTGTCATAGCGCGCGGCCTCGCGCTGCTCGGCGCCGAAGTACTTCACCGTTTCAAAGTTCAGCAGGCTGTCGATGGCCTTCTGGTTGGCGTCGGTGTCCTGCTTGTTCATCTCGCGGCGCAGCTTCACCCGCCATTCGGTCACCGCGAAGGTGAACCAGACATAGAGCGCAATGACCAGCGCGACGACGGCCAGATACCAGATGTCGAAAAGGAAGAAGAGAATGCCCCCGACCAGCAGAAGCTCCAGCACCAGCGGCCCGACGCTGAACAGCATGAAGCGCAGCAGGAAGTCCACGCCCTTCACCCCCCGCTCGATGATACGGCTGAGGCCGCCGGTCTTGCGCGTGATGTGATAGCGCAGGGAAAGCCGGTGGATGTGCGAGAAGGTTTCCAGCGCGAGTTGCCGCAGCGCGCGCTGGCCGACCTTGGCAAAGACTCCATCGCGGAGCTGCTGGAATCCGACGGTCATCAGCCGCGCCATGCCATAGGCCACGGTCAGTCCGACGGCGCCCAGCATCAGGTCCGGCACCTCGCCGGAGAGGCTGTCCACTGCCCGTTTGTACAGGATCGGGGTGCCAACGGCGATCAGCTTGGCAATCACCAGCAGGCCAAGCGCGATCACGACACGCCGCTTTACCCATGACTTGCCATCCGGCCAGAGGTAGGGACCAACCTTGCGAATGGTGCGCAGGCCGGAGCGGCGTTCTTCGGCTGCGATCTCGGCGGCAGAGGTATCAGGGGGCATGGGCACATCCTTCTGGTCAGTGTCCCTGACTTAAGAGCCCTACGCCGGAAACACCAGCCCGCGCCGAATTCGTCTCAGTCCTGGGGCAGGTCGAAAATCTGGCCGGGATAGATCAGATCGGGATCGCGGATGCGGTCACTGTTGGCCTCGTAAACCTTGACGTAGTCGAGCCCCTCGCCATAGCGATCCCGCGCGATCGCCCAGAGCGTATGCCCGGGCTGCACGGTGATCGCGGTCACCGGCCCGTCATTCGCCGCCGCAGCCAGCGTCTCCGGGCTCTCGCGCAGGAACGGGCTTTCGACCCGCGCCGTCACGCCGCCGCCCGCGTCGATCTGATCGACACGCAGTGTGTAGGTGCCGGTGTCGACCTGCGGCAGCGTGATGCGCCAGCGGCCATCGGCCTGAATGCGGGAGGTCGTCAGCGGCGCATTGTCGAGATAGACCCGAATGAAGCCGTCCTCGTCGCCGCGCCCGCTGATCAGCACCTCGCCGGCGGCGTCATAGCTGATCGAGTCCAGCGCCACGGCGCCGGGGGCCAGCGGTGCGGTTTGCATGACCTCGATCCCGTTCGGGCCGGAGACAAGCACGGCCGGCGCCTGCGCGGCAGCGGTCGCACGGGTTTGCGCGGTCCCGGTGGTCTGCGGCTCCGCCGGTGCGGATGCGGCGCCCTGCTCGGCGGAGGCGTCGTCGCTCGGCGCCTGAAGGGGCGAACCGCCGTCGACACCACGGCGCGCATCACTCTCGGCAGCGGCCAGTTCCACGGCCTGCTCGTCTGGCAATCCGGCGGGATCGGACGCGGGCTCTGCCTTTGCCATCGCAGGGGCCGGGTCTTCGGCCTCTGGCGTCATCCCCGCGGACCGCTCAGTCTCGGTCTTGGCCTCGGTCTCTGTCTCGACGTTGACTTTTGCCTCCGGCTGGAGATCGGTCTCCGGCTCTGCCATGGTTTCGCCGCCGGGCGCAGCGGCCAACCCGTCCTGTGACAAACCAGCGGTGCCTGCACTGGCGATCCGCGCGTCATCAGGGGTGGCCGTTGCTTCCGGTTCGGCGGCAATCGTTTGGGGGACTGGGGCCGGAGCCACGATCGCCTCTTCCTCCGACGGCGTCTCCTTGCCATCGAGGGTTTGCAGCAAACTCAGGACATGCGCGCGCTCGCTGGCGTCCAGATCCAGGAACAGCGCGAAAGTGCCATCGGAGGCGATCTGCGTATCGGCCAGACGCGCCCCATCCACGATCACCGTGACCATGGCGCCCGGCGCGCCGACACCGGCCACCATCGTGCCACCCGCCGGATCGGGGCGCACCAGATCGAAACTGGGCGCTTCGGGATTGCCCGCGATCTGCGGCGCGGCGCTGCTGGCCCGGGGCTCCGGCGCCGAGGCAGTGGCGATCCCCGCATCGCGATCCGGATCTGCACCGGGGCTCAGATCGGAGGGCGCCCGGATGCTCGGCGCCGCGCCCCCTCCGGGAGCCAGCGTCAGCGCCGTATCCGTCTCCGGCGGGTTCATGAGACCATCCGGCGCGGCGCTCTCCACCTGCGGCGCAAGCAGCGCGGTCTGCTCCGGTGCGCTTTCTGGCGTCACCTCTGGCGCACGGTCGAACCAACCGCCGTTGAAGGCCGCAACGGCGACCCCCACGATGGCCAGACCGCCGATCGCGGTCATGACAGCCGAGTTCCTCATCGCTTGTCCAAGATCTTGTTCTTTCCCCAGGTCTCCGCGCTGGCAGGCGCGATTGAGCGTGTATATCAAGTGCCTTAGCGAGGGTCAAAAGCCCAGTATACCCGAATCCGGAGCCTGAAATGTCAAAAAAATCCATCTGTGTCTATTGCGGCTCCCGCTTCGGCAACGACCCGGCCTATACCGAGCAGGCCGAGATCATGGGCCGGCTGATCGCCGAGGAAGGCTGGCGGCTGGTCTATGGCGCGGGGGATGTCGGGCTGATGGGCGCCGTGGCACGAGCGGCCCAGGCCGCCGGGGGCGAGACCTTCGGGGTGATTCCGACGCATTTGCTGGCCTGGGAAGTGGGCAAGCGTGACCTGACCACCTTCGTGATCACCGAGACCATGCACGAGCGCAAGAAGGTCATGCTGATGAATGCCGATGCGGTTGTGGTGATGCCCGGCGGCGCGGGATCGCTCGACGAATTCTTCGAGGTGCTCACCTGGCGGCAGCTTGGGCTGCACGCCAAACCCATGGTCCTGCTGGACGTGGCGGGCTACTGGGCGCCGCTCAAGGCGTTGTTGCAGCACACCGTCGATCATGGCTTTGCCGACGAAAGTCTGCTCGATTTCGTTCAGAGCGGCGCTTCGGCAACCGAGGTGGCCAGCCTTTTGCGGCGCGCCCTGTCCTGAGCGAGGCTCGTGCCGGAATACAGCGCCAGCGCCAGCCAGATCATGCCAAAAGCGATGACATGATACCCGGGCAACGCCTCGCCAAAGAGCACCACGGCACAAAAGAACTGCAGCGTCGGGTTGAGGTACTGCATCAGCCCGACCGTCGCCATGCTGAGTTTCTGCGCGGCGGCGGAGAACAGCACCAGCGGCAAGGCGGTCAACAGTCCGGAAAAGACCAGAAGGCCGGAGGTCGAAACATCCGCGCCAAACACCCCTGCCCCATGGGTATGCAACCACAGCAGATAGAGCGCGGCAGGCCCGGCGAGCAGCGCGACCTCACCGGTGACGGAGACGACCGGTCCTGTGCTCAGGCGTCGTTTGACGAGACCGTAAAGGCCGAATGAGCTGGCCAGGACAAGCGAAATCCAGGGCGCGGCGCCGAGGCCCCAGGTGAGCTGAACCACGCCGACCGCAGCCAGCAGCACAGCCGCCCATTGCAACAAGGCCAGCCGCTCCTTCATCACGATCACGCCCAGCAGAACCGACACCAGCGGAAACATGTAATAGCCGAGCGAGGTTTCCGTGACATGCCCCGCCTGGACCGAAAAGATGAAGAGGAACCAGTTGGCCGAGATCATCACCGCCGCAAAGCTGAGAATCGCCACGTTGCGTCCGGTCGAGAGCGCCTTGCGCAATTGCCCAAGCCGGCCCTGCACCGCCAGCAGCCCGGCAAAGACGACAAGCGACCAAAGCGTGCGATGCGCCAGCAGCTCCAGCGGGGGAACATGGACCAGAAGTTTGTAGTAGATCGGGGACAGACCCCAGATCGAACAGGCTCCGATCATTAGCAAAATGCCTGCCTTGCTGTCTGTCATCACGTCGCTCCAAGCCGTCCCCGGACGGTCTACGCCTGTAGCACCGGAGCGGCAAGCGATCAGCAGGCGCGCGCATTGACGGGCGGGCGGGAGGCATTGCCGCCTGCGCGAAATACCGTCATCAAGGCGGCGGCAGGGCGATGCCCCGAAGATCAGCGGGATGCCTCACGCCCGGCGACATGGTCGAGCGTGTCGCGGGCCGCAATGGTCAGCGCGGTCAAACGCTCCGACGAGGCCCCCTCGGTCGGAGGCCCCGCCTGGCCACCGGAATCACGCCAGCTCCTTTTTGAGCAGGGCTTCGATCTTGTCGATGGGGTGGTTCGTCAGGGTCTTGTCGACCTCAGCCACCACCTTGTCCGAAACCTCCTTGTGCATCTTGTCGCGTAACTCGCCCAAGGTTGCGGGCGGCGCGACGAGGACAAGCCGCTCAAAGGCCCCCTTGTGCGCCTGCTTGTAGAGAATGTCCGCCAGATCGTCGGCGAACCGTTCTTTCGCCAGCTCGTGCCAGTCGGTGTCATCCACCGCTGACTTCTGCCCCGGCCCGCCGTCGTGCATCCGGCCCGGACGATTGGCGGATTGATCGTAATCGGACGGGTTGTCCTGCTCCTCGATCCGCACAACGTTCAGATCCGGGTCCTGTGCATCGACGTCATTGCGCAGGAACAGGGCCTTTTCGCCGTCGGCAACCAGAACCCATGTGCCCTTGGTCAGGATGGCCATCACACGCCCTCCTTGTCACCGCTTTTGTCCTGATCCTGCGCAAGCGGACGTGTCGCGCCCGCAGAGGTTTCGTCATAGCGCTTTTCCTCGTCGCGGGTGCCGGTCTTGCGGGCAATCTCGCCACCGGACCGGCCAGCGCCGGAGGGCGCTTTGTTCAGGTTCTCAGGAGTCACCCCAAGAACCTCTTCAGTTTCGCGGCGGCTATCTTTGGAACGATTTCGCTCAGTCATGGCAGGCTCCTTTCGTCTGTCTGAAAAACCAACGGTTTCAAAGCAATTGTGTTCCGGCCTGCATCTTGCATTCTTGCCCCCTGCGCTTTGCCCCGGATCGAAACAACACTTCGTTTTTCCGCAAAACGTGTATTGTGGGTATATTATCAAACCCAATTTTCTTCAGGAGTTCATATGCGAGCATTTCAACTGTCAGTGATCGCGCTTGGCGCATCCATGATCCCGTGTACGCTTGTTGCCGCGTCGCTGACCTATACCAGTTTCACGGGTGAGCATTATCATTCAGGCGGCAATATCGGCACCGGCTATATCGCAACCACCGTTGCGGATCGCACCTCCGCCTTTGGCCCGAACGGCGCTGGCTATGTCTTTGATACGGTCTCTGACAGTTATGGCGGCGAAATATCGGCCGGGCGAGTCGGAACCGGCACCGCCACCGGCCATACCTTTGGACAGATGACCAGCACCGGTTTCGCCTTCAGCTCTGACGTAACGACGGAAGTCGTATGCGTTGCAAATCCCACGGCAGCGACCTGCCCCCCCCTTTATCCGCAGCCAGATGGATTTCACGCTTGAATTCGTTCCCGATGTCGCGACCATCTTGTATTATGATGTGAACTGGGCGGGTGGCAATGAGGCCACCGGGGTCAGCATCGTCGATTACGTTGACTACTCCATTTCCCGTTTCAACGGGTCCGGCTATATCAATCTGCACGGCTATTCCACCAACGGCACCGGCGAGATCGCCGCCGCCGGTGACGATACCGGCTTCGTCAACCTGCTTGCCGGGACGACCTATCGCTTTACGGTCGAGTTGTCTGCATACGCCATTTCCAGCGGCGGCATAGGCGTTCCGTTTGTCGACGGCGGCCGCATTGATCTGTCGTTCAACACAGTCGAAGCCAATGCCAATGCCAACGCGGTCGACAGCCTGCTCTCTCCCGTTCCGCTGCCGGCCTCGCTCTGGTTGATGATCGGGGCGATTGGCGGCCTTGCCGGGATCCGGCGACGCGGACGCGGCGCGCAGGCGCAGTGAGACCGGATCGGGGTCAGGCCCCGTAACAAGGCGCAAACAAAAAGGCCCGCCAAATTGGCGGGCCTTTCGATAGTCCGGTGTGAGGGAGATCAGAGGCGCGAGGCCACGTTTTCCCAGTTCACCAGGTTGTCGAGGAAGTTCGACAGGTAGGCGGGACGCTTGTTGCGGAAGTCGATGTAGTAGGAGTGCTCCCACACATCGCAACCCAGCAGAGCGGTCTGGCCGAAGCACAGCGGGTTGACGCCGTTTTCGGTCTTGGTGACCTTCAGGCCGCCATCGGTATCCTTGACCAGCCACGCCCAGCCGGAGCCGAATTGACCGGCGCCTGCGGCGGAGAAATCTTCCTTGAACTTGTCGACGGTGCCAAAGCTTTCCTTGATGGCCGCTTCCAGCTCGGACGGCATGGCGCTGACGTCGGGACCCATCATTTCCCAGAACTGGGTGTGGTTCCAGTGCTGCGAGGCGTTGTTGAAGATGCCGTTCTGAGCAACCGCGTTCGCGTCGTAGCTGCCCTTGATGATCTCTTCAACGGACTTGCCTTCCCACTCGGTGCCGGCAATCAGCTTGCTGCCATTGTCGACATAGGCCTTGTGGTGGATGTCGTGGTGGTACTCCAGCGTTTCCTGGCTCATGCCCTTGCTGGCCAAAGCGTCGTGAGCATAGGGAAGATCGGGAAGTTCGAAAGCCATTATGTAGCCCTCCATGTTAGCTGCGTTTTCTTGCCACTATACCTGTCGCGGGACCGGGGGGGCGTCAAGGGCTAGCGGCGCAGGGAATGGTGCAAAAATGCACGGCCCTCTGCGCCCTTGCCTGCGAAATATCCCTCAAACCCTTATTTGATAGGCTTGATTTCGCACTTGCCCTTGCCACGGAATGTATCGGCATAGCCGAGCGGCAGCGCCGAGACGTTCAGGTCACCGCTGGCCTTGATATAGGTCGCGCGATACTGGATCGTGCCAGTCTGGTTCGCCCGGTTCTTGAACTTGAGATCCCAGGCAAAGGTCGTGCGCTTGGCGTTGTCGGTCTTGATCCGGCCACGCAGCGGCTGACCATCGTTGTAATACAAAATGACAGGGTCCGAGACGACAATTTCCTTGGAACCTTCTTCGACGCCGATAAAGATCACTTCCGGGACATACCCAATCCCACCGGATTCCTTGACCTGGCATTCATAGCCGAGCCTCCCGGCGTTTGCAGCGCCGCCTATGCTGAAAATACAGGCCGCTGCGGCAACCACATTGAAAAGAAAACGCATATTGTCCCTTACCTTCGGATTCACTTGCCGAGGCAGGTTAACGATTTATCGCAACGGAATACAATCCATGCAGCCGATGATTGGCGTCAAAAAAAACGGCGCGGGCGCTGTATCGCACCCGCGCCTATTTTTTCGCACGATTACGGTATCAGAAGAAATCGACCGCGCTTGCGGGATGCGCTGACGTCTTGAGCAGACCCATCACGTAATCCGCCACCGAACGGAAGCAGATCAGTTGCGCCTCTTCCTCGGTATTCAGCCAGAACGCCGCCGCGACCTGGGCGAGCCGTGTGCGCTTGACCTGGCCGACCGGCAGCCCCTCGGGCGAGAGGTCCGCAGGCGAAAGCTTGGCCAGCACCTCGCGCACCTGCGGCCCGGTGATGCGGAATACGGCGCGCGCATCCGAGACGTTGGCGACAAGCGCGTGCGTGCCCGTGAGCGCCGCGGTCATACGCTCGACAGCTTCTGGCGCCTCTGCATAGGCGCACAGAACCAGCAGCTCATCGGGCGCCATCCACAGAATGCCGCGCTCTGCGTCGATGCTGGCACGGCGCTGCGACGGGATGTCCACGGATGTGACATCGGTCGCGGCCCGGCGAATGTCCGACGCCGAAAGATCGCCGCGCAGCGTGATCATGCCCATCGGGCCGATTTCTTCGATCTTCACGAGGCCATCATAGCTGGCGTGCATCAGGGGGCTGACGGGTTCAGACATTCTGTTTCTCCCCTTCCGGGTCAAAGAAGACCGGATTGACGATCTTGGCGGCCACGAGCGTTTCGCCATCGTCCTTCATGAAATGGATGATTTCCCCCATCCGCTCCGGCCCGTTCAGGACCAGACCCATGGCAATCCCCTTGCCGAGCGTCGGCGAATGGTAGGTCGAGGTCACGCGGCCTTGCGTGTTGCGCTGGCGGTTGGCGTTGCGGCCATCCATGATCGCATAAGCGCCATCGGGCAGCACCGAGCCATCCACCGTCTCCAGCCCGACAAGCTGCCAGCGTGTGGGATCGGTCATATGGCTGCGCTGCTGCGCCCGCTTGCCCAGGAAATCCTCTTTCTTCTTCGAGATCGCCCAGTGCAGGCCAAGATCCTGCGGAATCACCGTGCCGTCGGTTTCGTCCCCGATCATGATAAAGCCCTTCTCGGCCCGCATGATGTGCAGACATTCGGTGCCGTAGGGCGTGATGTTCCACTGCGCCCCGATCTGCATGCACAGATCCCAGAAGGCCTGACCATGGCTGGCAGGCACGGCAATCTCATAGCTCAGCTCGCCGGAGAAAGAGATGCGATAAGCGCGGCAGGGAATGCCCGCCAGTTCGCCGTCTTTCCACTCCATGAAGGCCAGCGCCTCCTTGGAGACATCCATACCGCCAAGCGCTTCGAGCAGCTTGCGGGCGTTGGGGCCGACCACGGCGATCTGGGCGTATTGCTCGGTGACATTGGCGGTATAGACCTTCCAGTCCCACCACTCGCACTGCAGCCAGTCTTCCATATGGGCGTGGATGTGATCCGCGCCGCCGGTGGTGGTGTGGCACAGGAACGTGTCTTCGTCGATCCGCGCCACCACGCCGTCATCCATCAGGAAGCCGTTCTCCGAACACATCAGCCCGTAGCGGCATTTGCCCGGCTTCAGCGTGCTCATCATGTTGGTGTACATCATGTCGAGGAAACGGCCCGCGTCCGGCCCTTTGACGATGATCTTGCCAAGCGTGGAGGCGTCCAGCAGACCAAGGCTTTCGCGGGTGCTCTTCACTTCGCGCATCACCGCGTCGTGCTTGCTCTCGCCCGCCTTTGGGAAGCAGTAGGGCCGGCGCCAGTGGCCGACCGGCTCGAATTCAGCCCCGTTTTTCTCGTGCCAGGCGTGCATCGGCGTCTTGCGTAGCGGCTGGAATATCTCCCCCCGTGCCTCACCTGCGATCGCTCCCATGGAAATGGGTGTGTAGGGCGGACGGAAGGTGGTGGTTCCGACATGCGGAATCTCTTCACCCAAAGCATGAGAAAGCGTCGCAAGACCGTTGATATTGCTAAGCTTCCCCTGATCCGTCGCCATGCCGAGCGTGGTGTAGCGCTTGGTGTGTTCGACGCTCTCGTACCCCTCGCGGGCGGCGAGCTGAACGTCTGAAACCTTGACGTCGTTCTGGTAATCCAGCCAGGCTTTCGATCTGAACTCATAACCCGCGCCCTGTGGCATGAGCCAGACTGGCGTCATCGGTGCCTCTTCGACGACCTTCGCGGTCGCGGCCACTCCGGCAGAGCCGGTGCCGCCAGAACGCCCGGCGGCGCGCTGGCCCGCCTCATGGGCATCTGTCAGGGCATCGTTCAGGCCAAGATGGCCAGTTGCGGTGCCTGCGGTGGTGACAAAGGGTTTGCCATCGGCGCCGGTGGGCGCGCGATCCGCGTCGGGGCGGAAGAAGGCATGCTCGTCGTCCCAGACCAGCTTGCCGCCGCAATGCGACCACAGGTGCACCACCGGGGACCAGCCGCCGGACATGGCGACACAGTCGCAGGCGATTTCCTCGACCATCGCGCCTTCACCCGCCTGCGAACAAACGACAACGCCGGTGACGCGCTTGCCGCCTTGCACCTTGGCAATGCCCTGCCCTTCGAGCACGCGAATGCCCGCTGCCTTGGCCTGTTCAACCAGCGGCGGCGCGATGACGTGCACGCGCACATCAACGATTGCCGGAACACTCAGACCGGCGGCCTTGAGTACCAGCGCCGTGCGGTAGGCGTCATCGTTGTTGGTGACAATCACCGTGCGATCGCCAATGGAAACACCGTAATCGACGGCATAATCGCGCACCGCAGAGGCCAGCATGACACCCGGAATGTCGTTGCCGGCAAAGGAAAGCGGACGCTCGATCGCGCCGGTCGCCGTGACCACCTGCCCGGCCCGGACCCGCCAAAGACGGTGGCGCGGGCCGCCTGCCTTCGGATCGTGGTCGGTCAGCCGCTCATAGGCCAGAACATAGCCATGATCATAGACCCCGGCCCCCATGCAGCGCGCCCGCAGCGTGACGTTGGGCATCGCGTCCAGCGCGGCGACGGTCTCCGCGATCCAGTCCTCGGCCGCTTTGCCGTCGATCTCACCGCCATCAACCGGCGTGCGCCCGCCCCAATGGGCGGTTTGCTCGATCAACAGAACCTTGACGCCACTCTCCCCGGCCGCCTTCGCCGCCTGCAGACCGGCAACGCCGCCGCCGACCACCAGCACATCTACATGCGCATAGAAATGCTCATAGGTGTCAGGATCGCGCGTCTCCGCATCCGGCGCCATGCCAAGACCGGCGGACTTGCGGATGAACGGCTCATAGATGTGCTTCCAGAAGCTGCGAGGGTGGATGAACATCTTGTAATAAAAGCCCGCAGGCAGGAACCGTGCGACGCTCTGGTTGATCGCGCCGACGTCGAACTCAAGGCTGGGCCAGTGGTTCTGCGAGCTCGCCTTGAGACCATCGAACAACTCGGTCGTGGTGGCGCGGGCGTTGGGCTCGTGGGTGTTGCCCTCTCCGAGATTCACCAGCGCGTTCGGCTCTTCCGCGCCGGAGGCAACCACACCGCGCGGACGGTGGTACTTGAAGCTGCGGCCCATCAGCATCTGGTCATTGGCCAGAAGCGCGGAGGCCAGCGTATCCCCGGCATGCCCCGTCAGGCGTTTGCCGTTGAAGGTAAACTGGACCTGCTTGGAGCGGTCAATCAGACGGCCGGATTTGGCAAGACGTGTGCTCATGATATGGAGCCTTCGCTAAGGTCGGATCGCGGGGCGCCGCCCCGGGTCATCGCGGTATTTCGGGCCAGAGGGATCATCAGGAAAAGCCGCGCCAGGACCAGCCGGGATGGCGGGCAGAGACGGCGTCCCTGATGTGTTGCGGCGGCTCTGTGGTTTGCGCCGGATATGTGCCAAAGACTTCAAGCGTGGCGGTGTCGCGCGCGGCGAGGAACCACTTACCGCAGCCATAGGCATGCCGCCAGCGCTCAAAATGCACGCCGCGCTGGTTCTCGCGCATGAAGAGATAGCCTTCGAAATCGGCCTCATCGGAGCCGGGTCCGAAGCGTTTGAGGTGCGCCTCGCCGCCGGGGCTGAGTTCGGTTTCATCGGCCTGCACGCCGCAGCAGGGGCATTGGAGAGTTAGCATGATTGGACCCTCTGGCTGGTCAGGTGTTCAAGGGCGGCGCCCGGTCCGTGGGTGGGCGTGAGGCGCCCGCCCCGGGGGGCAGGCCCGGCGCTGCCCGGCGTTGCCGCCGGGCGGAAGATTTGAGCGAAGCCCATCAATGCGCCACCCCCGCCGCGACGCTTTCATCAATGAACTTGCCTTCGCGGAAGCGGAACATGCTGAATTCGTCGGTCAGCGGCGATTGCCCGCGTGCCATCAGCTCGGCAAAGCCCCAGCCGGAGCCGGGGATCGCCTTGAACCCGCCTGTCCCCCAGCCGCAGTTGATGAAGATGTTTTCGACCGGGGTCTTCGACAGGATCGGCGAGCGGTCGCCGGTCATGTCCACGATGCCGCCCCATTGCCGCAGCATCTTGAGGCGGGACACCATCGGAAAGGTTTCGATCAGCGCGCGCACGGTTTCTTCGATGTGGTGAAAACTGCCGCGCTGGGTGTAGTTGTTGAAACCGTCCGCGCCGCCGCCGATGACCATTTCGCCCTTGTCGGACTGGCTCATGTAGCCGTGCACGGTGTTGGCCATCACGACGCAGTCCATGACCGGCTTGATCGGCTCGGAGACCAGCGCCTGCAACGCCACGCTCTCGACCGGCAGGCGGAAGCCCGCCATCTCCGCCAGCACGCCGGAATGCCCCGCCACGACGATGCCGAGCTTGTCGCAGTCGATCTCGCCCTGGGTGGTGTTGACGCCGCGCACCTCGCCGCCGTGCTGGCGGATGCCGGTGACTTCGCATTTCTGGATGATGTCCATGCCCATATCGCTGCAGGCCCGGGCATAGCCCCAGGCCACGGCATCATGCCGCGCGGTTCCGCCGCGCGCCTGCCACAGACCGCCGAGCACGGGATAGCGCGGACCATCAAGGTTGATGATCGGTACGATCTCCTTGACGCGGGCGGGCGAGATGAACTCGGTTGTGACCCCCTGCAGGGCATTGGCATGGGCGGTGCGCTGATAGCCGCGCACTTCGTGTTCGGTCTGCGCGAGCATGATGACGCCGCGCGGGCTGAACATCACATTGTAGTTCAGATCCTGCGACATCGTCTCATAGAGCGAGCGCGATTTCTCATAAATCGCCGCCGAGGGGTCCTGCAGATAGTTGGAGCGGATGATGGTCGTGTTGCGGCCCGTGTTGCCACCGCCAAGCCAGCCCTTTTCGATCACCGCCACATTGGTGATGCCGAAATTGCGCCCGAGGTAGTAAGCCGTGGCAAGACCATGCCCACCGGCACCGACGATCACCACGTCATAGCGTTTCTTCGGCGTCGCCTTGCGCCACGCCCTGTCCCAGCCGGTGTGATGGCGCATCGCTTCGCGGGCGACGGCAAAAACCGAGTAGCGTTTCTTCGGAGAGGTATTGAGGGGCATGACGTCGAATCCGGAGTGTGGCCTGTCTGGGGTTCTGAGTAATGGTGATAGCGCACCGGGCGGCGCTCGCAACCGTCACAATTCGGGGCAGTTGCGACATGGACGCCCACCAGACGCCATTTGCTCTTTTTTCCAGCGCCTTCCTGCCATAGATGCTGGGTATAGAATGGGAGTAGAGAGACCATGGTTTTCTGGATCGTCGCCTTCGGCCTGTGCCTTGCAGTTGCCGCGCTGATTGCGCGGGGGTTGATGGCTGGCCGCACGACCGCGACCCCGGCCTCGGCCTTCGACCTGCAAGTCTACCGCGACCAGCTCAGCGAGATTGAACGCGACGCCGAGCGCGGGGTCATCCCTGCCGAAGAGGCAGACCGCCTGCGCACCGAGGTCTCCCGCCGGATTCTGGCCACCGACGCCAAGGCGAAAACCGGCGAGCAGAGCGCCGTTGCATCGGCCCGGGGCAACACGATTCTGGCCGCACTGATCGCCCTTGTCGTGCTGGGCGGCGGCTTCGGCACCTATTGGCTCATCGGCGCGCCCGGCTATCCGGATTTGCCGCTGGCAGGCCGCATCGAAGCCGCCAAGGACGCCCGGGACAACCGCCCGGATCAGGCCACCGCCGAAGCGAGCCTGCCACCGGCCCCGGCGCTGGACGCGCCGGACGATTACAGCGACCTCGTGGCGCGGCTGCGCACCGCCGTGGCCGAACGGCCCGATGACATGCGCGGGTTGACCCTGCTGGCGCGTTCCGAGGCCGCGCTTGGCAATTACGCGCAGGCGCACAAGGCGCTCGCCCGCATCATCGAACTCAAGGGCGAGGCGGCCACCGCCAAGGATTATGCCGATCTCGCCGACATGATGGTGATCGCGGCGGGCGGCTATGTCTCGCCGGAGGCCCAAAAGGCCTTGGAAGCCGCCCTCGCCCGCGATCCGCGCAATGGCGTCGCGCGCTATTACGGCGGCCTGATGATGGCCCAGACCGGACGGCCTGATGTCGCCTTCCGCATGTGGGATCAATTGCTGCGCGAAAGCGAGGCGGATGCGCCCTGGCTGCCCCCGATCCGTGGCCAGATCGAGGAACTGGCGTTCCGCGCCGGGGTGTCCGGCTACGAGCTGCCCGAGGTCGCTGCGCCCCTGCGTGGCCCGAGCGAAGGCGACATCAATGCCGCATCCGACATGACACCAGACGAGCGCATGGACATGATCCGTGGCATGGTCGCGCAGCTCTCCGACCGGCTTGCAACGGAGGGGGGCACCCCGCCGGAATGGGCGCGGCTGATCTCCTCGCTCATGGTACTGGGCGATGCCGAGCAGGCGACGGCGATCTGGACCGAGGCACAGGAGCGCTTTGCCGAGCAGCCGGAGGCCCTGCAAACGATCCGCGCCGCGGCCGAACGCGCCGGACTGCTGGACTGAATGGGCGGAGCGGAGCACGCATGATTCACGACGACATCGCCGCGTTCAGAACGGCCCTGCCGCCGATGACGGCGCTTGCGGGGCTCGACCTGGGCACCAAGACGATTGGCGTGGCGGTTTCGGACGGGCTGCGCAGCATCGCGACGCCGCTCCAAACCATCCGCCGCAAGAAATTCACGCAGGACGCAGAGGCGCTGCTGGCCATTCTGCACAACCGCCGGATCAGCGGCATCGTGCTTGGACTGCCACGCAACATGGACGGCAGCGAAGGCCCGCGCTGCCAATCGACCCGCGCCTTCGCGCGCAATTTCGAACGGCTGTGGAACGGGCAGATCACCTTCTGGGATGAGCGCCTCAGCACCGTGGCCGCCGAGCGCGCGCTTCTGGAGGCGGATACGTCACGAAAACGTCGCTCCGAGGTCATTGACCACGTGGCGGCCGGATACATTCTGCAGGGCGCGCTGGACCGCCTGCGCCACCTTGGATAAAGACCCGACATGACTGACGAAATCTGGAAACGCAACGAGATCGACAGCCCCTGCACAAAGGTCTGCGTCATCCATCCGGAGGCGCGGCTCTGCACGGGCTGCTACCGCTCCATCGACGAAATCACCGCCTGGTCGCGCATGACCCCGGAGACGCGCCGCGCCGTGATGGCAGAGCTGCCAGAACGGGCAACCCTGCTGTCTCAGCGCCGGGGGGGACGCGCGGCCCGTCTGAAACGGCGCGTCGAGGGCTAGGCTTACGCCGAAGGCGCTTCGATAAACACGATATTGTCGGCGGAGAAGCCATTCGCGACACCGTCCGTGATCCGCGCGATCTCCAACGCTTCGCCGTTTATATCGATAAGGACCACCATGTCCGCGGTGCCCGCCAGCGGTACAACGGAGACATCCATGGGCGAGTCGCTCGAACCCAGCTCGATCTGCAGGACATCCTGCTCTGGGCCGGTGGTTTGGAAATCGACAATGGTTGCGCCGAACGGAGCCTCAGACCCCGGCGGACGCGACGCCAGATCGCCGCGCTCGGCGATCTCGACCACGAAAATGTCCGCCCCCGCACCGCCGCTGACTTCATTGTCCCCTGCCCCGGCGTCGATGGTATCGGCCCCCGCGCCGCCGAAGATCGCATCATTCCCCGCACCGCCAAAGAGAAGATCGTCGCCGTCGTCCCCGAATAGCCTGTCCGTCCCGTCCCCGCCGAGAATGCTGTCATCGCCGCTGCCGCCTTCGACGATGTCGTCGTTGCGTCCGGCCCAGAGCGTGTCATTGCCCGCGCCACCATTGATCGTATCGCCATCGGTATCGCCGGAGCCATAGGTGTTGACCACGATAAAGTCGTTCCCATCCTGACCAAAGGCAGCATCCGCGCCCTGCTCAAGCCGGATGGTATCATCGCCGCCGCCGCCAAAGACGGAATCATCACCGTCACCGGTACGGATGCTGTCGTTGCCGTCGCCGCCAAACATCTGGTCACCGTCATCGCCGCCAACCAGCGTGTCATCGCCCGCTTCGCCATCAAAGACGTTCTGACCACCCCCGCCAACAAGCCGGTCGTTTCCAGCCCGGCCAAGGAGCGTGTCGTCGCCATTGCCGCCCAGCAGCTTGTCGTTGCCGTCCTCGCCGTCCAACCAGTCGTTTCCGTCGCCACCAAGCAGCTTGTCGTCGCCAATGCCCCCGGACAGGCTGTCTCTGCCCGCTTCTCCATGCAGGGTGTCGTCGCCCGCGCCGCCATCCACCGTGTCGTTTCCCGCGCCCGCATAGATCAGATCGTTGCCCGCCATCGCGTCGAACAGCGCGTTCGATGCGCCAAGGTCTTCGACATCATCCCCGGGTGTGCCCGAGGTCATCGCCGGTGATCCGTGGGGCAAATCGTCATCGTCGTCAGACCCGGAGCCGAAATCGACCAAAGAGCCCAGGACCAGCAGGGGCAAGAGACTCAGAAACAACAGCATCACGCGTTCTCCAAACACAGTTGGTGAACAATTCCTTAATGCCGGATTTTTGCCAAGAACCTTTTAAGCTTTTAAGCAGTGCCGAAACAGTCGGGCGCAAAAGGCGGGATTGTTGCCATCACCCCCAGAGCGCCTTGCGCAGCATGTTCACGGCCACGATCAGGATGAACACGGCGAAGGTCCGGCGCAGGGTCAGCGCCGGAAGCGCGTGGGCAAGCTTTGCGCCCCACGGCGTGGTGATCAGCGTCATGGACACCGCGATCAGAAATGCCGGCAGGTTCACCGCGCCGATGGTATAGGGCGGCGCGGCGTCAACCGAAAGCATCAGGAACCCGATGACCGACGGCACCGCGATCAGCAGGCCAAAGCCCGCGGCGGTGGCCACGGCCCGGTGCATCGGCATGTTATACAGGGTCATCAGCGGCACGCCAAAGCTGCCCCCGCCGATCCCCATCAGCACCGACAGGAACCCGACAAGCGGCGACAGAACCGCCCGCGACAGGCCGGTTGGCATCGCCTGCCCCAGCCGCCAGTGCTGCTTGCCAAAGGCCATGTAAAGGCCCACCAGCCCGGCGAGCACGCCGAAGATCACCGCAAGCACGGCAGAGCGCAGCCCCGCCGCGATCAACATGCCGATGACCGCGCCGATGACGATCCCGGGGGCCCAGGTCTTGAGCACATCCCAATCCACCGCGCCCTTCTTGTTGTGCGAATGCACCGACCGGATCGAAGTCACGATGATCGAGGCAAGCGACGTGGCAAGGCACACCTGCATCAGCATCGGCCCGCCATAGCCCAGCCCCGAGAACACGAAGTAAAAAACCGGCACCAGGACAATCCCGCCGCCCACGCCAAAAAGACCGGCAAGAACGCCGGCAAAGGCAGAAGAGGCCATCATCAGAAGGATGAGGGGAACGAGGGTGGAAAGATCGTAGGTCATGCAGCCTGTCCTTGGTCTACTTGCGCCAAAGCCTCTTCGACAAGCGCCGGTCCGGCCCCCGCACGGCTCGCTCCTTCGGACAGGACCCGCCGCCAGACGCGCGCACCAGGGCGCCCCGCGAAGAGACCCAGCATATGGCGCGTCACCTGATGCAGTTTGCCCCCAGAGGTCAAGTGCGCTTCGATATACGGCAGCATGGCGCGCGCAATGTCTTCGGCTGACTGGCCCGATGGCGCGGCACCATGGATGCGGCTGTCGGCCTCACCCAGAATATCCCACGGCCGGTGGTAGGCGGCCCGGCCGATCATCACCCCATCCAGACCGGCATTCAGAAAATCTTCCGCCTGTTCAAGGCTTTCGATCCCGCCATTCACGCTCAGATGGAGGTCGGGAAAACGCGAGCGCATCCGCAGCACAAGATCATAATCCAGCGGCGGAATATCGCGGTTTTCCTTGGGCGATAACCCCTGCAGCCACGCCTTGCGCGCGTGGATCTGAACCCGGCGCACCCCGGCCTCCCGAACCGCCTCAAGAAACGCGGGCAAGACGGCCTCCGGGTCCTGATCATCCACCCCGATCCGGCACTTCACAGTGATCTCGCACCCCACCGCATCCATCATCGCCCGGGCACAGTCGGCAACCAGCGTCGGCGTCTTCATCAGGATCGCACCAAAGGTGCCGGATTGCACCCGGTCGCTTGGGCACCCACAATTGAGGTTGATCTCGTCATATCCGGCATCCACGCCCAGCCGCGCCGCCTGTGCCAGCTCCACCGGGTCCGACCCGCCAAGCTGCAACGCGACGGGATGCTCCTCGGCGTTGAACTCAAGCAAATGCAGCGCCCCCCCACGCACCAACGCCGGCGCGGTGACCATCTCCGTATAAAGCAACGTGGCGCCCGACATCAGCCGATGAAAATACCGGCAATGCCGATCGGTCCAGTCCATCATCGGGGCGACAGATAGGCGAGAAGCCCTTAAAACATCTGTTTTTGTTTGATTTTCCTGCGTCACCGAGTCTTACCATTTCTGCCCATTTTGGCCCACTTACCCCCGTTTAGTCATACGAGATGGCGAGCATCAGAGAACGTACCCTCGGGGATGGGTCGAAGGCATACCTTGTTCAGATCACCCGGCGCAAGGCGGGGGTTTTCGAATCCCGGCAGTTCGACAAGAAGAAGACGGCAGAGACGTGGGCCAAGAACCGCGAGCGAGAGATCGACGAGGACATCAAGGCGGGGCGGGCGGTCAGGACGCGGAAGGAGAAGCGCGTCACGCTGGGGGATGCCATCGACCGATACGAGAAAGAGTCCATGCAGGAGATCGGCGACACGAAGACCCAAGTCCTGCGGACGATCAAGACCGAGTATGACATCGCGGAGTTGCGCTGCGACGAAAACGAGTCCAAGCACATCGTGAGCTTCGTCCAGTCGCTCTACGACCGCCCCGGACTGAACTCCCCCTCAACGGCAGGGAACTACCTGTCGCACCTCTCCAGCGTCTTCGCGGTGGCACGCCCGTTGTGGGGATTCCCGCTGGACCAGCAGGCCATCAAGGATGCACATACGGTCTGCTCGAAGATGGGTATCGTCAGCAAATCCGACGAGCGGTCCCGGCGTCATACGCGGGACGAGCTGGACCGGCTCATGGACCACTTCCAGCGCGCCACACTGGCGGACAAGCGCACGCTGCCCATGCACATCGTGACCGCCTTCGCGTTGTTCAGTAACCGCCGTCAGGCGGAGATATGCCGGATCACATGGGCCGACTACGACCCGGACGCCCAGCGCATCATGGTTCGCGGAATGAAGAACCCCGGCAAAAAGAAGGGCGTGGACACGATGGTGGAACTGCCTGACCCCTGCTGCGTCATCATCGCGGCCATGCCGAAGGTGGATGAGCACATCTTCCCTTTCAGCACGGACGCGGTCAGCAGACGCTTCACCGATGCCTGCAAGTTTCTGGAGATCGACGACCTGCGCTTTCACGACCTCCGCCACGAAGGGGCTTCCAGACTGGCGGAGATGGGGCGCACCGTGCCTCAGCTCGCCGCTGTGACCGGGCACAAATCATGGAAGAGCTTGGAGCGCTACACCCACGTCCGTCAGATCGGCGACAAATATGCGGGGTGGAAGTGGATCGCTAAGGTCACGGGCGAGGGAGCATGAGGCCCCTGCCCCGCTGACGCGGGGCCTCTCCCTTCGCCCTAGAGAGCCGTGAGGGCCTCTCCCCTTCGACCGGCACAGCCTTTGTCCTGACCCGCCCAGCGCGACGGCTCATCAGCATCGGCTTGGGTGCGCCAGTCAGGCTGGGATTCTCTTTGCGGAAGAGGTCTAACGGTTTGTTCTTCTATTTCAGACGTGGATAGGCAGTCATGTGCACATTTCGCACCTTTCGGCCAACACGCCACGCAAAGGAACAATAGTGCTGGCTGTCCAGTAGGCGGTGTACTGCCATTCGCTGCGTCGGTAATCCTCCCCAAAACTAAGGGGATGCGGACGTAGAATATTCTCGCAGGATGAACGAGGAGATTCCGATGAAGAAGGCACGTTTTACGGAAGCCCAGATCATGGGTGTGCTGCGCCAGATGGAGGGCGATGTGCCTGCTGCGGAGTTGTGCCGCGAACATGGCATGCACTGACCGGCAGCATATTGCGCAGCAATGTGCGAGAGGGGGCAGCGCGACGCTATACAAATGGCGAGCGAAGTATGGCGGCATGAATGCCAGCTTCATCAGCGAGAGCGAGCCTTGTCCGCCATTGGTCCGAGGACAATGGCGAGCGCGATGGCGGAGGAGAACCGGCGCCTGAAGCGCATGTATGCTGACGTCAGCATGCAGAACGACCTGCTCAAGGAGGCTTTGGGAAAAAAATGACACGGCCAACTCAACGCCGGGAGTTGGCGGTGAAAGCGGTGGCGATGAACGGCGTCAGCATTTCGCTGGCGTGCCGGGCGTTCGACGTCAGTGAGACCTGCTACAGGTACAGTCCCAAGCTGGACGACGAGAATGAGCAGATCGCTGATCTGCTTCTGGGGCGGACAACGGCAAAGAAGACCTGGGAGTTCGGCCTGTGCTTTCCGTACCTGCGCAACGTCCAGGGCCATGGCTGGAACCACAAGCGCGTCTAGCGGATTTATCGCGAGCAGGAGCTGAACCTGCGGATCAAGCCGCGCAAGCGCCTGAAGCGGGAGAAGCCCGACGAGCTGGCCGTGCCAGAGGCCCCGAATAAGGTCTGGTCCATGGATTTCATGGCGGATCGCCTCGGCGATGGTCGTCAGTTTCGGCTGCTGAACGTCCTGAACGACTTCAACCGCGAGGGCTTGGGCATCGAGATCGATTTCTCACTGCCTGCAGAACGGGTCGTCAGGGCATTGAACCGGATTATCGAGTGGCGGGGAAAGCCATTGGTGATCAGAGCCGACAATGGCCCCGAGTATGTCAGTTCAACGCTGACGATCTGGGCCGAAAAGCTGGGCATCTCCCAGATCTACATTCAGCCCGGCAAGCCCCAGCAAGACGCCTATCTCGAGCGCTACAACCGGACGGTCTGGCACGAATGGCTGGACCTGTACATTTTCGACAGCATCGAGGAGGTCCAGCAGATTGCCACTGAGTGGCTCTGGTCCTACAACCACGAACGCCCCAACATGGGCAACGGCGGGATGACACCCGCCCAGAAACTGAAGATGGCCGCGTAAATTCTACGACCAAGCCCCCGTAATAACGCGGGGATTACCGGCCGGCACCGCATGACCAAACCGCGTGACAATGATGCCCGACAGATCGACATGGGCCATGCCGCCTCGAAGGTCTGTGCCATGATTGCCGGGGCCGTTCCTGCCCCGACGATGATGCACCGCCGCTTCGGGTTTTCCGGCAGAGGGTCCGCAAGCACATCCGCAGAGCGGGCTGCATCCATTAACCTCCGCAGAACCAGTCCCGCGGAGGTTTTGGGTAAGGCGGTCATCTATTCCCCTGCGCGGTCCTCAAACCCCGATTTCGTGGCCAGAAATCGCCTCGATGGCCCGGACAAGGGCGGAATGGTCCAGCTCGCCATGGCCCATACTTGCGCAGGCATTGAACAATTCCTGTGCCTGAGCGGTTGCGGGCAGAGCCATCTTCAGGCTGCGTGCCGAATCCAGCGCGTTGTTCAGGTCCTTTTGATGCAGCGAGATGCGGAAGCCCGGCTCGAACGTGCGGTCGATCATCCGCTTGCCGTGTAGTTCCAGGATCCGCGACGAAGCAAGTCCGCCCATGATCGCGTCGCGCACCTTGGCCGGATCGGCCCCAGCCTTGGACGCAAAGACCAACCCTTCGGAGACCGCGCCGATGGTCAGGGCGACGATGATCTGGTTGGCGATCTTGGCCGTCTGACCGGCACCGACCTCCCCCACCAGCGTGATGTTCTTGCCCATGACTTCGAAGATCGGCAACACGCGGTCGAAATCCGCCGGCGCGCCGCCAACCATGATCGACAGCGACGCCGCCTTGGCGCCCGCCTCGCCGCCCGAAACCGGCGCGTCCAGATAGGCACAGCCCAGCCCGGCGATGCGGTCCGCAAACTCGCGCGTGGCCACGGGCGAGATCGAGCTCATGTCGATGACGGTCTTGCCCTCGCTCAGCCCGGCGGCAACGCCGTCTTCACCGAACAGCACGGCCTCGACGTCGGGCGTATCCGGGACCATCAGGATGATGATGTCGGCGCTTTGCGCGACGTCCTTGGCGGTATCTGCCGCCTGCGCGCCTTGGTCGACAAGGTGCCGGGACACGTCCTTGACACGGTGCAGAACAAGGTCGTGGCCAGCCGCGATCAGGTGTCCTGCCATGGGTCGCCCCATGACGCCGAGACCGATGAAACCGATTTTCATGGTGATATCCTTCTTGTTTGAACGTTGGTGATCTGGGGAGGCCCGGTCACGCCTCGGACCACAGATCCTCTTTGCTGATCTGGTTGAGCATTTCCTCACCGGCGCGGTACCGCCGGACATTTTCGAGGATCACTTGCAACGACCGTTCGGACCGATCCGGCAGCTTGGCCGAGAAATGCGGCGTGATGAGCAAGTTCGGCGTGTCCCAAAGCGGGTGCTCGGGCGGCAGGGGTTCCGGGATCATCACGTCGATCCCGGCCCCGGCGATCTGTCCGGTTGTCAGGGCATCGATCAGCGCCTCTTGGTCGACGACCGCGCCGCGCGCCAAATTCACGAGGTAGGCAGACTTTTTCATCCGAGCGAACTGGTCTGCCGCGATCATGTGGCGCGTCGCATCAGACAGGTTGATGACCAGCGCGACGATGTCGGATTGTTCGAGAATTGCGTCGATCCCCTCGCCCCGGTCGCTGCAATACATCCGGTCGACGCCCTCGGGGGGCGGCTCGTCGCGGCGGCGATAGCCCAGAACTGTCATGCCAAACGCCTTGGCGCGAACGGCCAGTGCCTTGCCGGTGTTACCCATGCCGATGATGCCCATGGTGCGCCCCTTGAGCGCAAAGATATTGTCCATGTCGTTCAAACCGCGCCATTGGTGCCGCTTTTGCGCCTCGTAGAATTCCGGATATCTCGCGCAAAGCATGAGCGAGAACATCATGACATGTTCGGCCAGCGCAGGCCCCGACCGTCCAGCCGACCCGGTTACGATCAGGCCCTTTTCAAACACCTCTGGGCGGGCCGACTTGGTGAGACCTGCATGGTCGCAATGTACCCATTTCAGCCGCGGCGCCTCGATGAAACGCGGATCGAGATCGCTTTGCAGGATGGCAATTTCGGCCTCGGCCAGCGCGGCGGCAACGGCCGCATCGTCGCCGGGATCGACGCGCAGGATCCGCCCCGGCGGAAGCGCGGCTTCAAGCCGGACCCATTGGTCCGGGTCGAAGGGCAAGTTGCTGGAAAGGAAGGTTGCCGTATCTTTCATTTGCAAGTTTCCGTTCTTTTTGCCACAGCCATATTTACACATTATCTTTATATTATAATGTACAATCCACAACCGAAAATCGTGTCCGAAGCCAGATGGATGGCTGAACGCGATGGAAGTGCATTGAAAAAGGCGGTCGACCAACCGCAAAGGATTTGCAGATCACGGATCACCATCGCAGTACGCTGGGTGTGGATGACGAACCGGGCCGACCGGTCAGTTGTTGGCCTTGAGACGTTTGCGGCGCAGTCGATCCAGAAAGGCCGTCTGCGTGTTGACGAGATGCTCTTTGATCATGCGTCCGGCTTCTTCGGCCTCGCCTTTTTCCACGGCTTCGACGATGCCCCAATGCTCGGCACTGGACCTCCGCATCTGGGCAAGCGTCGGCGGGTCCGATTTGGACAGGGCCTGCAGCCAACCGTCGTGTTTGCGGATGATCGAAACTGCTTCGGAATTGTGGTGGTTCTCCACGATACAGCCGTGAAACGCGAGATTGGCCTGACGAAACGCCACCTCGTCGCCGGCCTCGACCGCGTGTTCGCAATCTTCCTGATGGCGCCGGAGTTGCGCGATTTCGTCGGCGGTTGCGGTTTCGACGAACCCCTTCGCAACATATTCCCACAGAACGATTTTCAGATCGAAAACGTTCTGCAGCATGTCCTCGCTGATTTCTCGCACGCTGGCACCGCGATTGGGCTCGATGGTGACCAGCCCCTCGCCCTCCAGCACCTGAAGCGCCTCGCGCGCGGGGTTCGTGCTGGTGCCAAAACGCTTTGCAATTTCAGAGACCTTGAGACGCGCCCCGGCGCCAAGACGCCCGTCGAAAATCTCTTCGCGGATCAGTTGTGCAATGCGGCTGTAGCCTGGCTCGCGGACTTTCCTGGTCTTCGATGGAGTCGTTGTTTTGCCGCTTGGGCTCTTGACGATTTTGTCCATCACTCTTCCTTGCCTCGCCGCGTTGGTCTTCAGGAATTTAATATACGATCAAACTATGTTCATACACAAATGGCTGGGCCGCCGTCAGCAGTTGAGCGCCCGATTGCGCCGCACCGATGACCAGAGCGCAAGACCGATCATGGCGCACCCGCCCAGCCCGGTGATCAGCTCCGGCACGTGCAATATGGACTGCGCGAACATCAGCACCGACAGGATAATGACCGCATAGAAGGCCCCATGTTCGAGATAGCAGTACTGTTTCAGTGTGCCCGCTTCGACCAGCATGATGGTCATCGACCGCACATACATCGCCCCGATACCCAGTCCAATGGCAATCACGAGAAGGTTCTGCGACAGCGCAAATGCCCCGATCACACCGTCAAAGGAAAATGACGCATCCAGAACTTCGAGGTAGAGGAACGCCCCCAGCCCGCCTTTCGCCGCACCTTCAAGCATCCCCTTCGTGCTGTCCAGAAACGCGCCCAGGGCCTCGACCATAAGGAAGGTCAGCAGGCCCCATACCGCAGCCCCGAAAAACGCGTGGCTGTCGGCCGCCGTCCCTTGCAGCCCGGCGAAGGCAAGGATCAGGGCAAGGACCAGCATGATCTCGAAACCCCGTATCCCCGCGGCGCGGGCCATGCGCGTTTCGATCCAGCGGACCCAGTGGTCATCCTTCCCGGCATCGAAGAAAAAACTCAAGCCCACCATCAGCAGAAATGCCCCGCCAAAGGCCGCGATGGACAAGTGCGCTTCATTCATGATCCGCGCATAGTCGTCGGGTGCCGCCACCGCCAAGACCAGCGCCTGCCAAGGGCCGACATTGGCAGCAATGGCCACGATCGCCAGCGGAAAGACGATGCGCATGCCGAAGACCGCGATGAGGATGCCCCAGGTCAGAAAGCGACGCTGCCAGACGGGCGACATCGACTTGAGCTTGTTGGCGTTCACGATAGCGTTGTCGAAGGACAGGCTGATTTCCAGCATGGCGAGAACCGCACAGATGAAGAAGATCGACAGTGTACCCTGCACGGTTCCGGTCGCGTTCCAGCCGACCACCCCGCCAAGCACCAAACCGACAGCGGTGACCAGAAATGCCCCGCGAAAATGGAGGAGCAAGGTGCCACCAGTTTGCCCGGTCACGTCGCTACGCATCTTGCTTGACCCGACGATAGAAATGATCGCCGTCCCGCGCGGCAAGCCACGCCTCGAAGGCCGTGCGGTGTTCGTCCTTGGTGCAGGGATACAGGCCGATGATGGTGTTGCCCTTCTCCACCTGTTCCAGCGCGAAGTCCTCGTAAGCGGTCATTTCGATGCATTCATCCGCGACCGCGTCGGCGATTTCGGCGGGCACCACGATCACGCAGTCGGCATCGCCCACGATCACGTCACCGGGAAAGACCGGGGCATCGCCGCAACCGATCGGTTCGTTGATGGCGATGGCCTCGTTGTTGGTCAGGTTCGTCGGGCTGGACGGGCGCGTGTGATAGGCCGGGATATCCAGCTCGGCGATGTTCATCGCGTCGCGGAACCCTCCATCAGTGACCACACCAGCTGCGCCGCGCTTCATCAGCCGGGTGATTAGAATATCTCCGGCCGAGGCCGCATCGGCCTGCTTTCGGCTGTCCATGACCAGCACATGGCCTTCGGGGCAAGTTTCGATGGCGACGCGCTGCTTGTGGTCCGGGTTGCGAAAGACCTCGATCCCGTTGCGATCCTCGCGGGCGGGCATGTAGCGAAGGGTAAAGGCCGGGCCGACCATGTTCGCGCCCTTCCAGCCAACCGGATGCACGCCCTGTATCACCTGATGACGCAGGCCCCGCTTGTACAGCGCAGTGGCGATGGTCGCGACGGACACATGCTGAAACTTGGCCTTGGTGTTCTCTTTCATGTTCAGATCCTTGATGTATTTGGCCAGTCAGACCGTCAGCACCCAACTGGGCACCGCGCCAATCTCGAACCGTGAGGTCAACTTGGGCCGACCGTCGCTGTCGAGCCGATAGGTCCATGCCTCGCCATTCTTTTCACCCAATGCGATCAGGTGGCTGCCGGAGCGGTTCAGGCCAAAGGCCGTCGGGCAATCAGGCCCCGGCACAGCTTCGATGGCCTGCATCCGACCCATTTCGTCGAGGCGATAGCTGAATATCTGCGATGTGAGGCGTTCCGAGGCATAAAGACGGGACTCATGCATCGAGAGCCGTAGCTCCGCGGCCCAGGCCGTGTCGACCTCGGGCAACATCGCGACGGTCTGGCGCACGGACAGCGCGCCGGTCGCGCCGTCGACGTCCAGCAACATCAGCAGCCCCTTGAACTCCGACAGAAGGTAGGCGTGCCGACCATCCGAGGTGAAACAGATATGCCGGGGCCCGGATCCTTCGGACAGGTTCAGCCGGGACAGTGGCGTAAGCCCACCAGAAGACGCGTCAAAGCGGTATCCCTGTACGAAATCCCCGCGCAGGCTGGTGGCATAGACCAACCCGTTCGGGGCGGGCCGGACGCAATGCGCCTTGAACGCATCAAACGTCAGGACAGGATCACCCGCATATCCGGCGTCGTCAACCGGGTTGACTGCGACGACACTGCCGGTATTGGATGAGGACAGCACACGCCGCCCGCAGGGCGACATGGCCAGATAGCACATGCTGGCGGGCAAGCTGGCGCTACCGAGACAGGTTAAGCGCCGCGTGGGGCGGTCCAGCGCAAGACTGAACAGGCGGAAGTCATCGCCGCGCCATGCAAGGTAGATGCGATCACCTGCCGCGTTCGCGGCCATGGGCACACCACGACAAGCGCCCTCGGCGCCCGGCAGGGACAGCTTGTCGATGACCTCAAGCGACCCGATCTCTGGATCGAAGGAACAGAGCGCCAGTGCCGCCTCGCCCGCGAGGGCGATCAGGACAAGCTCTTTCATGGGCAACGTCGGCTGGTCCATCGGATCTCACGCCTCGTCCGTCCGCTTGAGCCGCAGGCGCGACCGGCGGCGCAGGCGCGGCTGGAAATAGACGCATTCGCCGAAAGTGCCGGGCTCGTATGCACCCTCGTTGCCAGGCATCTCGGCGACGTTGCGGCTGCTGGGATACTTCTCGATTTCCTCTTCGACCAGCTCCACCCCCAACCCGGGTGCAGTCGGCAAGGGCAGCGCGCCGTTTTCGGCCTTCAGCACCGGCGTGACGACCTCATAGCGCCCCTCCCAATCGAACTCGACCCGTTCGAGCATCAGAATGTTGGGCACGGTTGCCATGACGTGCAGCGCCGCGAATTCCGCCACCGGGCCAAGCGAACCGGAATGCGGTGCAAGGGTGATGAAGTGGGATTCCGCCATCGCGGCCATCTTGCGCATCTGGGTGATCCCCCCTGCCCGGCCGGTGTCGGGCTGGATCACGTCGACGAGGTCGCGCTCGATATAGGGGCGGATGCCCCAGATCGTGCTGACGCGTTCACCCGCAGCAAGGGGAATGTCCACCGCGTCACGCACCCGTTGCAGCGCGTCGAGGTTCTCGGGCGCCACCGGGTCCTCGTAGAACAACAAGTCAAGCTGCTCCATCTCGCGCCCCACGGCGATGGCGTCGGCAGCGGTCATCCAGGACGGCCCATGCGCGTCGACCATGACGTCGACATCCGCGCCCACCGTGTCGCGGATCGAGGCCACGAGATCGATGTCCACCGCGCCGGTAAAACCGACCTTCACCGCGCTGTAGCCGCGATCCATCAGTTCGCGCGCGCGCTCCGG
Source organism: Pacificoceanicola niger (assembly GCF_048553275.1). Classification (NCBI taxonomy): domain Bacteria; kingdom Pseudomonadati; phylum Pseudomonadota; class Alphaproteobacteria; order Rhodobacterales; family Roseobacteraceae; genus Pacificoceanicola; species Pacificoceanicola niger. The sequence goes on along the minus strand of NZ_JBLZMW010000019.1, from coordinate 56,777 downwards.
CGTCTTGGCATGGCCATAGACCGGGATCGTATCGCGAAATTTGCCGCCCAGCAGGTTCCAGACCGGCTGGCCCAGCACCTTGCCCTTGATGTCCCACAGCGCCATCTCCAGCCCGGTCAAGGCCCCGCCGCCGACCGTGCCGGTCATGCCATGGCCCATCGTGGCGACGTAGAGCCTTTGCCACAGCCGGTCGATGTCGCGCGGGTCCTCGCCCAACAGGACGTTGGTCAGGTCCTGCACCGCCCGCTCGATCACGCGCGGCCAGCCGGAGCATTCGCCGATGCCGTACACGCCTTCGTCGGTTTCGACCTTCACGAAAAGCCAGTTGCGCGATCCGCGAAACGAGCCCTCTCCGGCCGGCATGCCCGGCCGCGATCCGACCTGCATCAGGAATGTCTTGATATCTGTAATCTTCACGGGACGTCCTCAGGCTGGTTGATAGCGCACGCGCTGTTTCTGGCCGCGCACGCGCGGATCGGCGACAGGTACGGCAGACAGCAGCGATTGCGTGTAGGCGTGCTGCGGGTCTTGACAGACGGTTTCGGTGTCACCGGTCTCGACGATCTGCCCGCGATACATAACGGCGATACGGTCGCAGAAATAGCGTATCACGGCGATGTCGTGGCTGATCAGGATAAAGCTCAGATCAAGCCGCTCCTGAAGGTCGAGCAACAGGTCGAGCACCTGCGTCCGCAGGCTGACATCCAGCGCCGAGGTTGCCTCGTCCGCGATGATGACCCGCGGGTTCGGGGCGATGGCCCGGGCGATGGACACGCGCTGGCGCTGGCCGCCCGAAAAGGCATGCGGGTAGCGCATGTAGGCAGAGGTGGGCAGACCGACCAGTTCCAGCAGTTCGTGCACCCGGTGGCGGATCTGTTCCGGGGTCAGCAGTCCTTCGACCACAAGCGGTTCGCCGATGATCTGCCCGATCGTCATGCGCGGGTTGAGCGACGAAAACGGATCCTGGAACACCGTGCGGATGTCGCGCCATGGCTTTTCAAGCTGGTCCTCGGTCAGACCGGCAAGGTCACGTTCCTGCCCGCCCCCGTCGGTATAGAGGATGCGCCCCTCGGTCACCTCGTGCACCCGTTGCAGGCAGCGCCCGAAGGTCGTCTTGCCCGAACCGCTTTCTCCCACGATGCCCAGATTTTCGCCCTTGCGCAGTTCCAGATTTGCCGCGTTGACCGCCTTGAAGCCCTTGGCCTCGCCGAACCAACTCTTCTTGGCACCAAAAACCTTGGTGACGCCCTTCGAGACAAGGATCGGTTCGCCGACAGGCCGGGTGTCGCGCATTGCAAGGCGCCGTTCTGACGGGTGGTCCAGCTCGCGGACCGAATTCAACAGACGCTGAGTGTAGGAATGCTGCGGGTTTTCGAAGATCTCGTAGACATCGCCGGTCTCGACGACCTTGCCAAACCGCATGACGGCGATTTCATCCGCGATCTCGGCGACCACGCCCATGTCATGGGTGATGAACAACACGGCCATGTCGCTTTCGTCCTGGATCGAGCGGATCAGGTCGAGGATTTCGGCCTGAATGGTCACATCCAGCGCCGTGGTCGGCTCGTCCGCGATCAGCACAGTCGGGTTGCAGGCCAGCGCCATGGCGATCATCGCCCGCTGCCGCATCCCGCCCGAGAATTCGAACGGGAACTGGTCGATGGCCTTGCCGGGGTTGGGGATTTCCACCTTGCGCAGCAATTCCAGCGTGCGGTCGCGGGCCTCTTTCTTGGATACGGCCTCGTGCAGGCGGATCGCCTCGCCGACCTGATCGCCGATCCGATGCACCGGCGACAGCGAGCTCATCGGTTCCTGAAAGATCATCGCGATGTCGCGGCCGCGCAGGTTGCGGATGGCCTTTGACTTTGGGTGCAGTTGCAGCAGATCGACCGTTTCGTCGAAACCGCCGCCGCGTGCGGTACGGTGACGGTGCAGCAGCGCCTGCCCCCCGGTCACGCGGCCCGGCGGGTCGACGATCTGCAGGATCGAGCGCGACATCACACTCTTGCCAGACCCGCTTTCGCCGACCACACACAGGGTCTTGCCGGCGTGCAGCTCCAGCGACACGTCATCCACCGCGCGAAAGCTGCCGCGCTGGGTCACGAATTCGGTCGTCAGGTTCCTGAGTTCCAGAACCGTGGTATCAGTGGTCTTGGGGGATACGGTCATCAGTGTGAATCCTGTGCATAGGGATCGGCGGCATCACGCAGGCCGTCACCAAGAAAGTTCAGGGCAAGCACGGCCAGGAACACGGCCCCACCCGGAATGAAAAGCCACGGCGCCTGAGCGATAGATCGCACGTTCTGCGCTTCCTTCAGCAACACCCCCCAGGAGATAATCGGTGGCGTCAGACCAAGGCCAAGGAAGGACAGCGACGTCTCGGCGATGATCATCACCGGGATCGCCAGCGTGACCGATGCGATGATGTGGCTGACCATCGACGGCATCATGTGGCGAAAGATCACGCGCTTGCGCGAACAGCCATCCAGTCGCGCGGCGGTGACGAAGTCCTCGGTTCGCAGCGCAAGGAAACGCCCCCGCACCACGCGGGCGAGTTCCGTCCAGGCCACCAGCGACAGGATCACCGTGATCGCGAAGTAGCGCGTCAGCGGGGACCAGTCCTGCGGCAATGCGGCGCTCAGCCCCAACCAGATCGGGATCGTCGGCAGCGAGATCACCAATTCGACGATCCGCTGGATGAACATGTCGACCCGGCCACCGTAGAACCCGGATATGCCGCCTAGGATGAGGCCAAGCGCAAGGCTCAGAGTCACACCGACAAGGCCGATCGACATGGAAATCCGGGTACCATAGATCGTGCGGCTGAACATGTCGCGCCCGAGGCGGTCGGCGCCGAACAGGTAGAACCGTTCGTCGGGGTTGGCGGTCGTCAGCAGGTGACGCTCCATCGGGATCAGGCCCCAAAGCCTGTAGGGATCGCCCTTGCCGAAGAACCGAAGATAGATCTTCTGGTCGGGGTTCGACGTGAAGGTGGTCTTCAGCGTGAACTTGTCACGCTCCATCGTCATCGCGCGGACATGGGGCCGGATCGACCAGCCCCCATCCGGGGCATGGTCGATGAACCGGATCATCTGCGGCGGGTGATAGACATCTGTCGACGACGTCGCATTCGGATCGAAGGGCGCGAGGAACTCGGAGAACGCGGCAACCACGTACAGCGACAGCACGATGATCGCACCGGTCATGGCCAGACGATGTCTGCGGAAGGCGATCCAGATCAGGCGCCACTGGGACGCAAAATCCTGAGGCGATTGGTCGAGCGCGCGCGGGTCTGTTTCTGTCTTGGAAGTCATTGTTGTCACCGGAAGCGGATGCGCGGATCGATCACCGCAAGAAGAATGTCTGATACCAGCATGCCGATGATCGAAAGGCAGCAGAGCAGAAGGATGAATGCCCCGGCGAGGTACATGTCCTGCGCCAAAAGCGCTTGCAGCATGAGCGGGCCCGCCGTCGGCAGCGACAGCACGACAGCGGTGATCACGGCGCCCGAAATCAGCTGCGGGAAAGCCCAGCCGATGGTCGACACGAACGGGTTGATGGCGATGCGCACGGGGTATTTCATGATCAGACGGAATTCGGATAGCCCCTTGGCGCGGGCCGTCGTCACGTAGGGGCGGTGCAACTCGTCCAGCAGGTTGGCGCGCATGATGCGCACAAGGCTGGCCGTCGCGCTGGTTCCGAGGATGACCACCGGGATCCAGATGTGTTTCGCCAGATCGACGAACTTCGCCCAGGACCACGGCGCGTCCTGATATTCATCCGAGAACAGGCCGGATACGTCGGCACCGAAATACACCACTGCAATGTACATCAGCACAAGCGCAAAGAGAAAGTTGGGTGTCGCAAGGCCAAGGAACCCGATCGTGGTAACAAGGTAGTCGCCGATCGAATACTTGCGCACCGCGGAATAGATCCCGATGGGCAGCGCCACCGCCCAGGTGAACATGAGCGTCGCAAGTGCCAGCGTCACGGACAGGGACATACGCTCCCAGATCAGCGTGGATACGGGCTGTTGCCATTCAAAGGAGATACCGAAATCGCCTTGGACGGCGTTGATGATCCAGTACCAGTACTGGATCAGGAAAGGCTGATCCAATCCGTAGCGTTCGCGCATGGCGTCCAGTCGCACCTGATCGACGATATCCCCGGATTCGGAAAGCGTCGCGGCGAAGCTGGTAATGTAGTCACCGGGCGGCGCCGTGATCAAGGCAAAGGCGATGAGGGAAACCGCAAACAAGAGCGGGATTGACCACGCGATGCGCCGCAAAATGTAGAGGAAAAGCATGGAGGGCCACCAGGTCCGAAGTGTTTTGGCAAAGCAGCGCCGCGTTTGTTCGGCGCTGCTGATTGATCGCAGTGCTTCAGTCGGCCCAGTACCAGGTCTGCAGCAAGGTGGGCGACGGGGTCGCGTAGGCCCACGACCTCGGCATCGCTTCCGGCACGTTTCTCAGGCCGTTCTTGACGATGCCATAGGTCGGCAACGCTTTCGACAGGCCGAAAACCTCGAACTCCTCCGCCGCGATGGAGGCGATTTCCAGAATCTTGGCGCGGCGCTGTTCGGGGTCGGCCAGACCGCGAGCCTGATCATACAGCTCGAGACGCTTCTTGACATTGGCAGGCGGCTCCTCGCCGCGTTCGCCACCGCTTTCGTACCACTCTTTCCACGGAATTCCGTAGCGGCTGTCGTGGCTGACCGGCACGATCTGATGCGGCAATTGCCCCGGAACCCAACTGGACGTGGCGTTCCAGATCGCCGCATCGTGGTCGTTGCTCTCGGAGGTACGCTGATAGAAGAAGGTGCGCTCCATTGCGTTGATCTCCATGTCAACGCCGATCTCGGCCCATTGCTGTTCGAAAAGTTGCAGCGCGTCGACCCATGTCGGATCGAAGGTCGGGATGACGTCAACCTTGAAGGTCAGCGGTTCGCCGTTCGGCAAGCGGCGGACGCCGTCTGACCCGCGCTCGAGCCCGAGACCGTCCAGCAGTTCGTTCGCCTTGGCCGGATCATGTTCGAGATATTGCGTAGAAAGCTGTTCGTGGAAGTTGGGATGATCCTCGAACGGGCCTTGCTGCCACGGCTCGCCTTCGCCCAGCATCACCGTGTCGATGATCGCCTGACGGTCCAGACCAAGCGACAGCGCAACCCGGAAGTCTTTCTCGTTGAAGACTTTCCGCAACTCGGGGTTCTTGCTGGTCAGGTTCAAGTCGAAAATCATGTTCGAGCCACCCGGGCTCTCGGCTGCAAAGAACCTGTAATCCCCGGCCTCGCGGTTTTCGGCCAGCACGGGCCGGTTGGCTGCGGCGTCGATGTGGCGCAGGCCATAGTCGATCCTGCCGCCGATGATCGCCAGGATCAGGCTTTCGGTATCGGCACCGATCGGCATGACGAGCTCATCGATATAAGGCAACTGGTTGCCCTCGGTGTCGATCTGCCAGAAATACGGGTTGCGCTCCATCACGACGCGCGTTGCGCCGCCGGTATACGGCTCGGTCACGATCCAAGGGTCCATGGTCGGCCGGTCAGGGTTGCCCCAGCGCGCCGGGATTTCAAGGTCGCCGCATTTTTGCAGGAACAGGTTCTGCCAGTCGGCAGCGTTTTCCGCTTCGATCAACGCGTCGATGTCGTCGTTGTACTTGGGCATGAACTGGCTGCAGTATTTCTTGGAATACAGCACCGGGTTCTGGCCCAGAGGCGCGGCCAATTCCGCAAGGAAGTCGCCATAGGGCTGGGTGAACGAGAATTTGACGGTGTAGTCGTCGATCTTCTCTGCCTTCAGCGGCTCGCCGCCGGCGGTATAGCGCGCGGGCGTTGGAGCGAATTCGTTGTTCAGGATCACATCTGCCACGTTGAACATGACGTCGTCTGCGGTAAACGGCGTGCCGTCCGACCACTTCATTCCCTCGCGCAGATGGAAGGTAAAGGTCCTGCCCTCGTCACTGACCTCAAAGCTCCTGGCGAGGTTCGGAACGACTTCGGTGTATTGCGGATCCCAGCGTACAAGCCCCTGCGGTCCCACGACCCTCAGGATCCCGTTATGGTCCGAACTGCCGCGCAGACCGGTCCTCAGCGCACCACCGTAGGTCCCGACCGAGTCCAGCGGCTGCACAACCTCTGGCGCGCTGCCGACCCGCTCGGACACCGGGGGCAATTCTCCGGCAGCGACCTTTTCAGCAAGGGTCGGCGCTTCGCCAGTCGCCTCTTGCGCGACAACGGACAGCGCCATCAGCGGCGTGATCGCAACACCCAGCATCAGGCCAGCCAGACCGCGACCAGACCTCACCGGCACGTTGTTTGTACCTCTTTCCATCGATTCCTCCCTGTTTTTGCTGCGGTGGGCAACGGCTCCTCCCGCCGACCTGCTGCAGCACTGGCAAAACCGTATAATCTCAGTTTACATTTTTCAATACAGATTATACATTATTTCAGGATCGAGACCGTTTCGGTGCAGACAAAACTTGGATCACGTTGGCCGGATGGCGAAAATATGACAGGGAAAACAATGATAATTTCGCGAAAGAGGCTGCGCGCGACCGACCGGAAAGCATCGCACACTATTTCATGCATCAAAAGCGGCACCCGGCCTGAATTCGGCCGCTCTGCGGCGTCGAATCGGATTGAGGGTCTACGGGTATGACGACGCAGCAACCGCATGATCCTCGTCAACGGACCGCGCCGGACGGCCCGCGCGACCTGTCGGCAAAGCGGATCGCGATCACAGGCGGGTCCGGTCGGGTCGGAACGGCGCTGCGCAGCGCTCTTGCAGGACAAGTCGCCAGCATCAAGATCGTCGACACGGTGGACCCCGGACCTCTTGGCGACAATCAGACATGGGAACGGGTGGATATCTCGGATGGAGAAGCCCTGTCTGCCTGCATGAGGGACGTAGATGCGATCGTGCACCTTGCGGGCTACCCGAACGAACGCAGCATCGACGATATCCTGCGCGTCAATGTCCTTGGAACCCACAATGTGCTGGAGGCGGCCCGGCGCAACAACATCGGGCGAGTTGTGTTCGGATCGTCCAACCACGCGGTCGGCTTCTATCCTCGTCAGACGGTCGTGTCCGACACGGATCCCATGCGCCCGGATTCGCTTTACGGGCTGAGCAAATGCTGGGGCGAGCTTGAGGCCGGGCTTTACTTCGACAAGTTCGGCATCCGCACGCTGAACATCCGCATCGGCAACGCCGGAGACCGGCCCACGGATGCCCGTGCGTTGCGGATCTGGGTCAGCGCGCGCGACCTTGCGCAGCTGGTCAAGATCGGGCTGGACCATCCCGACATCACCTGCACGACCGTCTACGGGATATCCGAGATCGAATCCGGCTGGCTGGACAACAACACGGCAATCGCCCTGGGATACCGTCCCGCTGACAGCGCCAAGGCGATGGCCGGGCCGGACAACGCACAGGAGCGTCCCTCGCGCATGCCGCATATCGCCGAGTTCTTCCAGGGGGGGCGATTTTGCGTGATCGAGCACGATGGCACGCTGCGGGACCGCTTGAAATGACGACGCAGGGTGCGTCCCGGCCGACCTCATTGGACCCCGACGCGCCGAGTTTCTCGATCCGGAACGACACTTTCGAAGCCGTGTTCCATCCTGCGGCCGGGGGGCGCCTCGGATGCCTGCGGCACGTGCGCCACGGCGACCTGATCGTGCCCTTTACGCCCGTCGGTTTCGACCCGTCCGCCTGGCCCAAATCCGGCGCCTTCCCCCTGTTTCCGTTCCACAACAAGCTCCGGCAGGCGACGTTCGACCACAATGGCCGACAGGTCCACCTGCGGCCCAACATGTCGGACGGTTCCGGTGTGATGCACGGCCCCGCCCATCGCCGCGCGTGGATCGTCACCAATCACGAAGAAAACCAGATCACCTTGGCTTTGGAGTATCGTGCGGACGCGGATTGGCCCTTTGACTTCTGCGCGACGCAGCGGTTCGAACTGCACCAGGATCGGCTGACCGTCACCCTTCGCCTGACCAACACCGGGCACGAGATCATGCCCGGCGGGCTGGGCTGGCACCCGTATTTCCGCGCCTCTGTCGACGGTGTGATCGGCATTGAGGCCGCGCAACGATGGTCCCCCTTTGGTCCGACCGGCTTGGTCCAGGATGGCCCGGTTCCGCCCCGTGCCCGACTGAAGACCGGCCTCACCCTGCATTATTCCGGCTGGACGCAAGCCACGGCGGTCATCGGCGACGGCGCGCGGATCAGGTTGACGGGAACGGGCGCCTTGACGTGTTTTGCCGCCCTGCACAAAGAGGAATACCTTTGTCTGGAACCCGTCTCCCATGTCGCCGGGGCATTGGAGCTGCCCCAGCGCGAAACCGGCGTGCGTCATTTGGCACCAGGCGAAAGCCTGCAAGGGTCGGCCATCTTGTCGGTGATCTGAAGCGACAGCAAACCCGGTCAACGGCTCGACAAGACGCCGCATACGCGCCACGCCAGCGGAACTGCAAAGGCGGCCAGCCCCAGCTTCAGCACGTCGCCCAGCAGGAAGGGCAAAAGGCCCCATTCCAGCAACGGCTTATCCCAGCCCAGCAGCACTCCCAGCCACAGCACACCCGGCAGATAGATGACGAGGTTGCCCGCCAGCAGGGCCAGCCCCATACGCAAAGGCGACCTGTCCCACCCCGCCCGCGCGGCCACGCCCAGTGTCAGCACCGCAAGGACGTAGCCCGCGAGATATCCGCCGGTCGGCCCGGCCATGTAGGCCAGCCCGCTGGTCGTGGCCGAGGATCCGGCAAAGACGTCCAGCCCCAGCGCGCCACACAGAATGTAGACACCAATCGTCGCAAGCCCCAGCCCCGGTCCGTAGACCGCACCCAAGGTCAGAACCGCGAAGGTACCCATGGTCATGGGCACGGGCCACATCGGTACGACCACCTTTGCGCTCAGCGTCAGGACCAGCACCCCCGCCAAGACAAGCGCCAGCCGGTGCGGCGTCACGTTGGCGGACGCATGGGTCAGCATCTCTTCAGCCAAAACGGCGCGTTTGTTCGTTGTCAGCATCGTCTGCTCCTAAAACTTGGTGCGCCAGGACGGCGTTTCCCTGGCAAAGAAGGCGGCGATGCCTTCTTGCGTTTCGGCGGTTTCCCAGCGGTCGGCCAAGGCATTGGCCGTCATGTCCGCCGCTTGCATCGGGTCCTGCCCGGCCAGGTCTCGGCACAGCGCCTTGGCGGCGGCCACCGCGCGCGGCGCGCAGTCGAGGATGGCGGCCACCTCTTCTTCGATCGCGTCGGCCATGCCGTCCAACGTGCAGATCCGCGCAACCAGACCGGCGCGCATCAGAAACGCCGCATCGAAGGGGCGCGCGGTAAAGAACACCTGCCGGGCAAAGGCCTCGCCCATGCGGCGCACGACGAAGGGGCCGATGGTCGCCGGGATCAGACCAAGCCGGGTTTCCGTGAGCGCAAAGCGGGTGCTTTCCTCGGCGATGACCACATCGCAGACCGCGACGAGGCCAATGCCACCACCATAGGCCGCACCGTGCACCTGCCCGATCACCGGCTTGGGCAGCGCGTCCCACAGGCCCAGCATCCGGGCAAGCGACTTTGCCTCCTGCATCTTGCCCGCACGGTCCTTTTCGGCCTGCGCGCGCATCCATCCAAGGTCGCCGCCCGCGCAAAAGCTGCGGCCCTTGCCGGTCAAAATCACGGCACGGACAGACGCATCCGCCCCCAGCGACAAGGCCGCCTCGGTCAGTTCGGCGATCATCGCGGCGTTCATGGCGTTGTGCTTGTCTGGCCGCGCCAATGTCACGGTTGCCACGCCGCGCACATCATGGGTGATGCGAATGGTCTCATGACTCATGTCGAATACTCCGTTGAAAGGACAGGATTGCGGGTCACTCCAGCGACCAGCTGCTCGGCCTGTGACAGGCGCCGCAGGTCGATGCCGGTACGCAATCCGCGCTCTTCGAGCATAGTGACAAGCGCGCGCGTCGACAGGTTACCCTTTGCGCCGGGGGCATAGGGGCAACCGCCCAGACCGCCAACTGCGCTGTCAAATGTCCGCAGCCCGAGATCCAGCGCGACAGCCACGTTCGCCAGCGCCTGCCCGCCCGTGTCGTGGAAATGCCCGGCGAGGCGTTCAGCCGGGATGACATCGACAACGGTTTCGAGCATGGCAAACACCGCGTCAGGCCTCGCCCGCCCGAGGGTGTCGGCCAGCGAGATCTCGTAGCAGCCCATCTCGTCCAGCATCGCCGCCACGTCGCGGACCCGTTCGGGGTCCACTGCGCCGGAATAGGGACAGTCTACCGCACAGGACACATAGCCCCGTACGAGCAAGCCAGCATCGCGAGCCGAAGCCATCAACGGGGCGAACCGGTCAAGGCTTTCTGCGATCGAGCAGTTGATGTTCTTCTGGCTGAATGCCTCGGAGGCCGAGGCAAACACCGCGACTTCGTCCGCCCCGGCCGCGACCGCCCGTTCGAAGCCTTTCATGTTCGGCGTCAACACGGCATAACCGACGCCCCGCCTGCGGGTGATGCCTGCCATGACGTCGGCCGCGTCGGCCAACTGCGGCACCCATTTGGGCGAGACAAAGCTCGTCGCCTCGATCCGGTCGAACCCGGCGGAAGACAGTATGTCGATCAGCGCAATCTTGTCTTGCGTCGGAATCAGGACCTTTTCGTTCTGCAACCCGTCGCGCGGCCCGACCTCGAAGATGCGGACATCGCGGGTCATGCGGTGGCCTCCGCCTCGAGATTGACAAGGATCGAACCGCCCTCGACGGCATCCCCGGCGGCGCACAGGACCTCGGCCACCGTTCCGGCGCGCGGAGCGATCAGGGCCGTTTCCATCTTCATCGCTTCCATCACGCCCAGCCGCGCGCCTTCGGCCACGCGATCCCCGACCGTCACGTTCAACGCGACGATCATGCCCGTCATGGGCGCCACCACGCTGTCGCTGGTATCGACGAGCGCGGCGCTGCCCGACCGTGGATCCGGGAGGAGGAACTCGCGGGTGGATCCTTCGGTCAGAACAGAGATCAACAAGGCTGCGTCCCGGTGGGCGAGACGCACAGAGGCGTCGACCTGCGCTTGCGTTGTGCCGGTGCGGGCAGAGAAGGCCACGCCATCGAAGGAAATGTTCCTCAGGTCGGCGATGGATTGCCCGTCCAGAAACAGGCTCGCCCGGCCATCGGGCAACACTGTCAATCGGCACGCCAAAGGAGCGCCGTCATGCAGGACGGTCAGTTCATGCGCCGCATTCCCCCAAAGCCGCCAGCCGCCATGCGGGGCGGATGGATCGATCCCCAATGCAGCGTAAGCCGCGATGGCGATATGCAGGCCGCTTGGGTCGTCTGTGGTCACCAATTGCGCTTGGTCGCGCTCGATCAGGCCAGTATCAAACTGTCCGGCGGCAAAGCCCGCATGGTCCGTCAGGGCCGCGAGGAACGCGGCGTTGCTGACCGTACCCACAACATGCGTTTCGCGCAGCGCCGATGCCAGCGAGGTCCGGGCGCTGTTGCGGTCCGGCCCATGAGTGATGATCTTGGCGATCATCGGATCGTAGAACGGGCTGATCGTGTCGCCGCTGCGCACGCCGGTATCATTGCGGGCGCGGGCGCTGAACGACAGGTATTCCAGCTTGCCCGTGGCGGGCAAGAATCCGTTTGCCGGGTCCTCGGCATAAAGCCTCGCCTCGAAGGCATGGCCCGTGATCGAAAGGTCTTCCTGCCGCAGCGGAAGCGGCTCGCCCGCCGCCACCCGGATTTGCCATTCGACAAGATCGACGCCGGTGATCGCCTCGGTCACGGGGTGTTCGACCTGAAGGCGGGTGTTCATCTCCATGAACCAGAATCCGTCGGCACGCAGCGGGCCCGACCCGTCGGCAATGAACTCGATGGTGCCTGCTCCAGTATAGTCGATGGCCTGCGCGGCCTTCACCGCCGCATCTGTCATCGCCCGGCGGACGTCATCGGTCATGCCGGGCGCCGGGGCTTCCTCGATCACTTTCTGATGGCGGCGTTGCAGGGAGCAGTCTCGCTCGAACAGGTGCACCACCTGCCCGTGACTGTCACCAAAGACCTGCACCTCGATATGGCGCGGGGTGGTGATGTATTTCTCGATCAGCACATGTGGATCGGCAAAGGCCCCCTGCCCTTCGCGGCGTGCAGACGCCAGCGCATCGGCGAAATCCTCGGGCCGATCGACCTTGCGCATGCCTTTGCCGCCGCCCCCGGCGCGGGCCTTGATCAACACAGGATAGCCGATGCGCTCGGCCTCATCAGCCAGGAACGCCGGGTCCTGGCTGTCGCCCTGATAACCCGGCACGACCGGGACACCGGCTTGAAGCATCAGATCCTTCGCGGCATCCTTCAGCCCCATGGCGCGGATCGCCTGTGCCGACGGCCCGATAAAGGCCAGCCCGGCCGCCTGCACGGCCTCGACGAAATCCGGGTTTTCCGACAGGAAGCCATAGCCGGGGTGGATTGCCTGCGCGCCGGTCTGCTGCGCCGCCGCGATGATCCGATCGGCCAGCAAATAGCTGTCCGCTGCGGGGGACGGCCCGATATGGACCGACTCGTCGGCCATTTCGACATGCAATGACAGGGCGTCGGCGTCGGAATACACGGCCACCGTTGCAATCCCCATGTCACGGGCGGTGCGGATGATCCGGCAAGCGATTTCGCCACGGTTGGCGATCAGTATCTTGGAGAAGGTCTGGGTCATCATCACATCCTGAACAAGCCGAATTTCGTATCCTCGATGGGCGCATTCAGCGCCGCGCGCAGCGACAGGGCGACCACGTCGCGGGTCTTGCGCGGGTCGATGATCCCGTCATCCCACAATCTTGCCGAGCCATAGATCGGTTTGGACTGCTGCTCGAACATGTCGAGCGTGGGTTGCTTGAAGGCAGCCTCGTCTTCGGCTGACCAAGTGCCGCCCTTGGCCTCGATCGCGGCGCGACGCACGTCCGCCAGCACGCCTGAGGCCTGCGCGCCGCCCATGACGGCAATGCGCGCATTGGGCCACATCCAGACGAAACGAGGGCCAAAGGCGCGCCCGCACATGCCGTAATTGCCCGCGCCATAAGATCCGCCGACGATCACCGTGACCTTGGGCACAGAGGCCGTCGAGACAGCCGTGACCAGCTTGGCCCCGTCCTTGGCGATACCGCCAGCCTCGTACTTCGAGCCAACCATGAAACCGGTGATGTTCTGCAGGAACAGCAGCGGGATCTTGCGCTGGCAGCACAGTTCGATGAAATGCGCGCCCTTGGTCGAGCTTTCGGAGAACAGCACGCCGTTATTGGCGATGATCCCCACCGGCACCCCGTCGATATGGGCAAAGCCGGTCACCAGCGTGGTGCCGTAGCGCGGCTTGAACTCGGCAAAGTCCGAACCGTCCACCAGCCGCGCGATCAGCTCGCGCGCGTCATAGGGGGTCTTTTCGCTGGCGGGCACGATGCCCATGATGTCCTCTGCCGGAAACAGAGGCGCCTTGGATGCGCGGAAATCCACGTCGGGCCGGGGCGCAGGGCCAAGATGGCTGACGATCTCGCGCGCCAGCGCCAACGCGTGCCGGTCATCATCGGCAAGGTAGTCAGCGACCCCCGACAGACGCGTATGGGTGTCCCCGCCGCCCAGCGTTTCGGCATCGACGATCTCGCCGGTGGCCACCTTGACCAGCGGCGGACCCGCGAGGAAGATCGTGCCCTGTTCGCGCACGATGATGGTCTGGTCGCTCATCGCGGGCACATAGGCGCCGCCAGCGGTGCACGATCCCATGACGACGGCGATCTGGGCAATGCCCTTGGCCGACATCCGCGCCTGATTGAAGAAGATCCGCCCGAAGTGGTCGCGATCGGGAAAGACTTCGTCCTGATTGTTCAGGTTCGCCCCGCCGCTATCGACAAGGTAGATGCAGGGCAGATGGTTTTCCTCGGCGATTTCCTGTGCGCGCAGGTGCTTTTTCACCGTCATCGGGAAATAGGTGCCGCCCTTCACCGTGGCATCATTGCACAGGATCATGCAGTCGCGCCCTTCGACCCGACCGATCCCGGCGATGGCCCCCGCAGAGGGCACCTCGTCCCCGTACATGCCCGACGCGGCGAACAGCCCGACCTCCAAGAATGGCGACCCGGGGTCCAGAAGCCCCTCGATCCGGTCGCGCGGCAGAAGTTTCCCGCGCGAGACATGGCGTTGGCGTGATCCTTCCGAGCCGCCCATCATGATCTGCGCAGCTGTTTCTGCGACAGCCGCGTACTGCGCCTCCATCGAGGCGGCGTTTTCAACAAAGCCGGGCGCGTTGGGGCCAAGGCTGCTTTGCAAGATGCTCATCTGTCTTCGGTCTCCGTATCTGGTCTGCGCGCAACTGCCCCGTGCCCTTCCGAGAAGGGTGAAAAGGTGCGCGCCGTGGTCGGGTAAGCGCCGTTACCGAGCCATCATCAGGTCGGGCAGGAACAGCGTGATCTGTGGGAAGGACAGCAGCAGGATCAGCACGATGATCTCCATCCCGAGGAAGGGCAGGATGCCGCGAAAGATCGTGCCAAGGGGAACCCGTGTCTGGGCTGCGGCAACATAGACGTTCAACCCCAGAGGCGGTGTGAGCAATCCGATCTCGACCGTCTTGGTCACGACGATGCCGAACCAGACCGGGTCGTAATCCAGGGCCATTGCTGTCGGAAAGGCCAGCGGCATTGCGAGTGACAGGATCGCAAGCTGGTCCATGAACATGCCCATGACCAGCAGCACCAAAATGATGATCCCCATGATCACCTCGCGCCGCATTTCCGTCGTTGCGACGAATTCCAGCATCGCATGCGTGATGCGCGTGAAGGCGAGGTAGTTCGAGAAAATCGCCGAGCAGGCCACGATGGCGACGATCATCACCGTGGCGCGGATCGCGCTGCTGATCGACTTGTTCAGCTGCACGAAGCTCAGCGTGCGCTGCATCAGAACGATGATCAGCGATCCCATAACCCCCAGCGCTGCCGCCTCCGACGGTGAAGCGATACCGCCGTAGATCGCCCCGATCACCGCCACCATCAGCACCACCATCGGGATGACGTGGCGGCTTTGCTTGACCGCCGTCTTCAGGACAAAGGGCTCGCCCTTGGGGGCCTGATCGGTGGTATGCGCGATGACCTTGATCACAACGGCGAGGCCGGTCGCGGTCAGCAGGCCGGGAATGATCCCGGCGATGAACAGCTTGCCGATGGAGGTTTCCGTCAGCACGCCATAGACCACGAGCACGATCGAGGGCGGGACGACCACGGCAAGTGTGCCGCCGACGCTGACCACCGCCGCAGCGAGACGGTCGGAATAACGGTGCGCCCGCATTTCGGGGAAGGCCGATGCCGACATGGCTGCGGTCGACGCCGTGGAACTGCCGACCAGCGCCGCAAGGAGCACCGACGCGGCGACGGTGGCCATGGCCAAACCGCCCCTGACATGGCCGATCCAGGACTGGCAGGCCACGATGGCACGGCGCGTGACATCACCGGCAGTCAGAAGCTCGGCCATCAGGATGAACAGCGGGATGGCGACAAGTATGAACGATGCGGAGGTGTCGAAGAATGTCCTCTCGAGCACCGCGAGGGCCGGGCGCATGCCCAGTTGAGCCGCAAGTCCGAGCGTTCCGGCGATCCCCATGGCAAAGGCGATGGGCACGCGAAACGCCATGAGAACGGCCAACAGGACAAGAATGGCAATGAAGGTCAGCATATGTGGCCTTTGCGCTATATTGGATGAGGGGACAGCCGCCCGGGTAAGCGGCTGCCTGCACGTTCGGATACAAGGGCGGGCTTACTTGCGGGTGAGAGCGCCGTAGCTTTCGAGGACGGCCTCCGCGTTATCGTTGCCGATGCGCTCGACCCAATCGGTGCTGACCGCTGTCAGCTGCTCCGAGATTGCGGCCAGTTCCTCATCGGTGAAGGTGTAGGTGTCGATGCCCTCTGCCTTCCATTCCTCGATCAGGCCAGCCACGGATTCATCCTGCACCTCGGCCACATGCGTCGCGGTTTCGGAACCCAGCTTGAGCAACGTGGCTTGCGTGTCCTCGGGCAGGCTGTCGAACAGCGCACTGCGGACCACCATGACAAAGCTGTAGCCGCCGAAAGAGCCGTTGGTCGAAATGTGGCTGACCACTTCGTTCAGCTTGTATCCCGGCACGGAGGCCAGCGGGAACAGAACCGCATCAAGCCGACCACGTTCCACGGCGGTATAGACTTCGGGGCCGGGGATCGAGATTCCGACGCCACCAAGCGCACGCGCTGTCATCGCCTGTGTCGAGCCGGAGGTGCGGATATCCTGTGCGTTCCAATCGGCGGGCGCGCCCAGCCGCGACTTGGCCAGCACCTGGTACGGCGGCAGAACAAATCCGAAAATCGGCGTGACGCCGGTGGCGAGGATCTCTTCGCGCAGCGGGCCTTCTTCCAGCATGGACTGAAGCGCCTCCGTGCCCTCGACAGCGGAGCCATAGTAACCGGGCAGCGCCACGACAGAATTCAGCGGCAGCACGTCGGCATGATAGGGCGTGCCGAGCAGCGCCGCGTCGAGAATGCCGTTATTCACCGCGTCAAGCTGCGCCTTGGACTTGGCCGCCTGTTGTGACGGGAAATGCTGGAACGTGATCTCTCCACCGGTCGCCTCTTCGACAGCGGCCATCCACTTCGACGTCCCCTCGATTGACACGATATGGCTGGTGGATTGGAAATCGCCCAGCCGCAGGGTTTCCGCCTGCAGGCCCGTGGTTCCCAGCGCAACCGCGGCCGTCAGCGCCGCGACGAATGTATTCATCGTCTTCATTGTGTTTCTCCTCCCATGGAATTTTTCAGGTGTCCGCCGCAACGCGCGGGTTCAGCGCATCGTGCAGGAGCCGCAGGACCAGAACGCCACATCCCAGCGGGATGAGGGCATAGGCCCACCCAAGCGGCCAGTCGACCACGCCATATTCCACGTCCCCGTGGGCAATGGCGCCAAAGGCGAACTTTCCGGACATGATGGTGACGGCGGCAAAAAAGGCCGCCGGCAGCAAAAGGCGCAGTTTCGAAATCACCGCACCGAACGCGCCCGGAAGGCGTTCGGGCGTGAATTCCAGCGCCAGGTGGCCGCCATCGCGGAAGACCCGCGACAGCGACAGGGTGGCAAGCGCTGGCATCAGGTACAGTTCGGTCAATTCGAACTGGATCTGCACCGGACGGTTGGCGATCAGACGCAACAGGATGTCGCCGTTGATCAGAACTGCCACCGCGACGAGGCTGAGACACCCCGCGAGATGCAGCGCGTCCTCCACCTTGCTCAGAACCTTTTCAAGCATCGGCCTTGCCTCCCCTTGCCGTTGCAGTTGCCGGTCTCAGCGCTTTGGCAGCTCGACGATGGCCGAGCCCATGGCCGAGAACTCGCCGTCCTGCTGTTCCGCGCGCTGCTGGATCTCCAGCAGGTAACGACCGTCTTCCTCGAATTTCCGTACAACGGTGCCATTGATCAAAATGATATCGCCTTCGGGATTGTGCCGGCGGACCTGGCACTTTGCCTGACGCAGGAAACCGTCATCGCCCATCCAGTTGGTGATCTGGTGTGTCAGCCAAGAGGTCCGCTCCGGGCCATAGTCATAGGCGCCCGGTGCGCCGACTTCGAGAGCGAATTCCTCTTCCCAATGAACGCGCTCGGGGCAGTCGGGAATGCCGAATTTGTTCTTCGGACCGGCGCTGGGATGCTTTTGCTGAAGCTGCCAGGCCAGCTTGTTGGCGCGGATGTACAGACCACCCCAGCCTTGTGCATAGGCGATAAAGCCAGTCGCGGTCATCGGCCCCTTGACCATGGTGGGCAGTTCTTCGCCCTCGGCCACGTCGTCCCAATAGCGGGTCTCGGCGCCGCGGATCGTCTCCTGCTCGTAATACTTGTAGTATTCCTGAAGCTCTTCCTCGGTCCAGACCTTGCGGCCCTTGGCCTTGGCCTCGGTGTACTTCGTGCCGTTCTCACGGGCCTGATCCCGGTCGGTGCGGAAGCACCAGCTGTCCGCGTCGGCCACAAGATCGCCGGTCGCCGCGTCATAGAAATCCACATGATAGATCTGCTGCACGGCTTTGCCGGCAAAGCGGGTCTCGTGCTCGATCAGGTCCTTCAGCACGGCTTCGGTGCGGAATTCCATGTTGCGCGTGATGGTCTTGTGCCAGTTCCAGTTGGCCCCCGACCACATCGCGTGCACACCCGGCAAACCGCCAACATAGCCGGAAATGATCCGGTTGGTCGCAAACAGGAAGCTGGGCAGCGCGACAACATCGCCGTATTTCGTGGTCTTGGCGTATTCGGGATCACACCACAGCGGGTTGTCGTCGCCGATGCCGTGGGCGTAGTGGCGAATATTGTCGCGGGTCGCCTCGTAGCACCAGGGCTCGACCGTCTTTTCGATCTTCACGCCGATGCGCTGGCGCAGATCGTCCAGCCCCTCCTGCGTGATCTTGGGGAATTTCTTGTGGGTCATGTCGTTCATGGTCTTCTTCTCCTCGGATTCTTTATTCGGCGCGGATCATTCCGCGGCGTGGGATTTCTCGGCTTCGCGGTCGCGCAGGATCTTGCGATTGACCTTGCCGGCTGGTGTCTTCGGCAGCTCGGTGACGAACTCGATCTGACGGGGGTATTCGTGCCGCGCGAGGCGGGCGCGGACGTGGTTCTGGATGTCCTCTACCAATCCGTCGGTCTCGGGCTGTTTGAGAATGATGAAGGCCTTCACCACCAGACCGCGCACGGCGTCGGGGGATCCGACCACGCCGCATTCGGCCACCGCCGGGTGGCTCAAAAGCGCATCCTCGACCTCGACCGCGCCGATCGTCCAGCCGGCCGAAATGATCACGTCATCGGCGCGGCCGCCGTGATAGAAATACCCGTCCTCGTCGACACGGCCGAGATCCTTGGTCGGGAACCATTCGCCGCGTTTCTTGACCATCAGCTCACCGGTTTCGCCGGGATCTGCCGGGGTGCCGTCGGCACGCTGCACCTCGACCTCGACGCCGGGTACGGCCTTGCCCATCGCGCCATCGCGCACGTCCAGATCATCCGCACCGGGGTAATTCGCGATGATTACGCCGATCTCGGTCGTGCCGTACATCGAGCGAACCTTGGTGCCGAACAGGCTTTCGACATAGGCGGCGGTCTCTGAATCGATGGGCTCGCCGGTGAAGGACAGCTTGTCGAAGCAATAGGTGAATTTCTCGGCCTCGCCGGAATTGCGCATCATGCGGTAATGCGTGGCGGCGGCGGTCAGGTTGGTGATCCTGAAATCCTGCAAGGCCTTGAGCAGGCGGACCGGATCGAACTTGCCGCTGAAGGTGCCGGTCGAGACACCCATTGCCAGCGGCGCAAGCGTCCCGTGCCACAACCCGTGGCCCCAGGCCGGGGAGGACGGACAGAAGAAACGGTCGCCCGGCCGGATGCCGGTGGCATAAAGCGCCGCCACCATCAGCGTGACGATGGATTGATGGCTGTGTTCGACCGCGGCAGGCAGCGCGCGGGTCGTGCCCGAGGTGTATTGCAGCACCGCAAGGTCGCGCCCCGCGCTGTCCCAGTCGAACGTCGCGGGAAGATCGTCCAGCCCGGTCAGGAAGTCATGGTCGACCACGATGACGCTCTTCGCGCCGCCTTCGACGGCTTCGGGGGCCTTCTCGGCATTGGTGAAAAAGATCTCGGGCTTGCAGTCGCCGACCCGCAGCCGGATGCCGTCCGGACCGAAGAGGGAGAACATCGGCACCGCGACGGCCCCGGCCTTGATCACGCCGAAAAGCGCGCAATAAAACGCCAGCGACGGGTCGATCATGACGGCGACCCGGTCGCCCTTGCCGATCCCCCTGCCCTTCAGGAAATGCGCGATCTGCGAGGATCGGCGCGAGATTTCCTCGAACGTGACGATCTCGTCCGCACCGTCCGAATGCGCGACCCTCAGGGCCACGGCATCGCCGTTCACGTGCCGGTCAATGCATTCATGGGCGATATTGAAGCGCTCTTTCGTGCCGTCGAAAAGCGCCCACAGACCCTCCTTCGAATAGTGCTTCTGTGCGTCTGCGTAGGATGTGAAATCCGTCAGGCGGGTCATTCCGGTCTGCCTCCCAAGTCTCGTCTTCCGGTTTGCCGCGGGGCGGTCATCCGGTTCGTTGACAACGGTAAGGATCGCAGGCAAGTATTGTCAATACGCTAAACTTATTGTATATAGACAATGAATTTCAGCGTGACCGAGGCAAAAAATGACCACAAATGAAACCAGCTCATCGACCAAGCGACAGGTCCCGGCCGTATCCAGGGCCTTGGCAATACTCAGATTTCTGGCACGTTCGCCGGAACCGGTCGGCGTGAATCCGATGGCGCGCGAACTGGACCTGGTGCCCAGCACCTGTCTTCACATCCTGCGCGTCTTGCAGGATGAGGGTCTCGTGGATTTCGATTCGAACACCAAGCGCTACTCGATCGGAATCGGCATCCTGCCGCTGGCCAGATCGGCGCTACAGCGCAATACGTTCTCGACCCTGATCCAGCCGCGACTGTCAAACCTCTCAGAGAAATTCGGTGTCACCAGCATCGCCACGCAACTGGCTGAGCCGAACCAGATGATCGTGGTGGCCCTGTCGCAATCGAACCTGCCGTTCCGCCTTCAGGTCGATTTGGGAAGCCGCTTTCCCGCGCTCATCAGCGCGACGGGCCGCCTGTTCGCGGCCTTCAACCTATCCGACGGATCGGAACTTCGGAGCGGGTTCGACAAGCTGGTATGGGATCACCCGCCCGCCTTTGAGACATGGCAGGACGAAGTCCGTGAGGCGCGGGAACGCGGCTATTCCGTCGATCAGGGGACATACATTTCGGGGGTGACCGTGGTCGCGGTCCCGGTCTTTGGCCTGAAGGGCACGATGACGCGGTCCATCGTCGCCATCGGCATTTCGGAGCGGCTGAAAGACAAGGAAATCCCGAAGCTCGCAAAAGCCATGCAATCGGTCCGCGACCACATTCAGGACCTTCAAATCGACACAGGGAGTTGAGAATTGACAGATCAGGACATTCCACCGGACGGCTGGAAGCCCATCCGGATCGAGGGCTTCATGGGGCAGATCGGGCCCCTTCTGCGCTCGACCAGGATCGAGGACCGAAATACCTACGGTTTGCAGACAAACGAAGGGCACAAGAACCATATCGGCCTTGTGCATGGCGGTGTTCTGACCAGCCTACTGGACCAGGTGATCGCTCTTGTTGCGTGGAATTCTGCCGATCGTCAGCCGACGGTCACGGTCCAGATGGATACCAGGTTCCTGGGGGCAGCCCGTGCGGGAGACTTTCTTGAAACGCGCGCCACGATCCGCCACGGCACGCGATCCCTGATCTTTGTCGATGCCGACATCACGTCCGCCAACGGGCCGGTCGCATCCGCATCGGCCATCATGAAAATATCGTCACAAACGGGGCAAACAGCATGACTTCTACAAACACGCGTTCGGGGCCGCTGGCCGGGGTCAAGGTTCTGGATTTCTCCAGGATCCTCTCCGGACCCTATGCCAGCATGGTGCTGGCCGACCTCGGCGCCGAGGTGATCAAGATCGAACCGTTGGAAAAGGGCGACGAAACCCGTAGTTTTCCACCGTTCCACGGCAAACTCAGCCATTACTACATCGCGCTGAACCGCTCCAAGCAGAGCATCGCGCTGAACCTCAAATCGCCCGAAGGCGTCCAGATCGCGCGCGACCTTGCAGGACAAAGCGACATCGTGCTGGAAAACTTTCGCCCCGGCGTCATGGACCGTCTGGGCATCGGTTACGAAACCCTGCGGCAGGACAACCCGCGCCTGATCTATTGCTCGATCACCGGATTCGGTCAGGACAGTCCACTGGGCGACAAGCCCGCCTTCGACATCGTGGCGCAGGCCCTATCCGGTGTGATGAGCGTCAATTGCGAACCAGGTCAGGCGCCGAACAAGCTGGGCGTCCCCTTGGGCGACATGGCCGGCAGCATCTTT
This sequence comes from Pacificoceanicola niger, assembly GCF_048553275.1. Classification (NCBI taxonomy): domain Bacteria; kingdom Pseudomonadati; phylum Pseudomonadota; class Alphaproteobacteria; order Rhodobacterales; family Roseobacteraceae; genus Pacificoceanicola; species Pacificoceanicola niger. The sequence goes on along the minus strand of NZ_JBLZMW010000019.1, from coordinate 34,811 downwards.
TCCCTGTTCGGCCTGCTCGCCGCCCTGCATGAGCGCAACGCCACCGGCAAGGGTCGTCACGTCGAGGTCGCCATGCTGGACAGCCTCATTGCGTTGCAAGGCTACCTGTCGCAAATCTACTTCGTGACGGGCCAAAGTCCGCAGCCCGTCGGAACCCAACATCCCAGCATCGTGCCCTACGGCTCCTTTCCGACATCGGATGGCCACGTGATCGTTGCCTGCCTGACGGAACGGTTCTGGCACAATTTCGCGCGCTGCCTCGGCCATGAAGAATTGATCGAGGATCCGCGTTTCGCCCTCTACGAGGCCCGGCTTGCCAACCGGGATGCCTTGCAGGAGATCATCCACGCACGGATGTCCTGCGACACGACGGACTTCTGGCTGCAACGTCTCAGCGAGTTCGACGTGCCCAACGCCCCGATACTTTCGATTGGCGACGCACTGGAGCAGCCCCATGTCGCGGCGCGCGGCCTGGTTGAAACCGCCCGGCACCCGACCGAAGGCGATCTTCGCATGGTGCGTGGTCCGATCCGCTTCGACGGCAAAGGTCCCTCACCGGCGGAAGCGCCAAGCCTTCTCGGACAAGATACGCACAGCATCCTGCATGCTCTCGGCTATGAAGAAACCGAGATCGAACGCCTCCGGGCACAGGGCGCCATCGCAGATCCGACATGAAGCGCGGGCGCCACAAACCTTGCACCGTCAGCGCATGATGAACGGGTTGACCATCGGCTCGCCGGTGGTGTCGATCCATGTGGTGCGGGGTGCGGGTATTGTCGAGGATGGCCTGCATCCCCGCCTCACGCCCATAGCCCGACTGGCCAAAGCTGCCGAACGAGGCGATGGGCGAGATCACACGGTCGGTTGTAATCCGTAAGATGCCCGGACCAGATCGCGGGTGGACACGCCGGAGCCAAGGCCGTAGCCGCTGTCATTGCCCAGCGCGATGGCTGCTTCCTCGGTGTCAAAGCGCATGCCCCCGAGATCCTGCTGGAGCATCACCTCAAGAGGCTGAAGCGACCGGCATTCCTGTGCCAGTAACAGAAGGTGGCACGCCAATGCACCGCAGAAGGCTTGAACCATGTCCAGTGCCGGACGCGCCCGGTCGAATAGGAGTTGATCCATCGCGAACCACGGATGGTCGAGCGCCGCAGTTCAAGCTGGTTCGCGCCGGCAGATCAAAGGGTCCGGGGGACCATTTGAAGGCGCAGAACGCGGCCAAATTCCCGGCCACCAAGAGCCTCCCCTCTCCTGACATTGCTGCCCGGGAAGTGGACAGCTTCGACTTCAAGGGATCGTATCTCGGACGTGGTGGAATGTTGAGGGCGGCGTAATCTCCGGATGAATACCCACCCAGCTTGCGGCGGCAACCGCTACACCCGGTCGCAAGACGGGCGACTGCGGAACTTTCGCCGTGAGAAACGATGCGATCAATTTCTTCGGCCGATCTTGCTTTGCATGCGATCTCCAGCGATGGCTGACAGGGTTGTTGCCAGCCAAGCATGCGGATCGACGGCGTTCAGCTTGCAGGTCTCGATCAGCGATACGATGACGGCCCAGTTCTTGGCCCCCGGCATCGTGCCCTGCAAAAAGGGCGTACTTCCGGTTCAGCGCGATGGGGCGGATGGTGCGTTCGACGGTGTTGTTGTCGAGCTCGACCCTGCCATCGGTCAGAAACAGGCAGAGGCCATCCCGGAATTTGGCGATGTAGGTAAGCGCTTCGCCGAGGGGAGACTTTCTCGATCCACGGGCGCGGTGCTGGCCAGGCCACGCCTCGAAGTCGCCGATGATGGACGCCGAACGGTCCCGTCGCGCGGCAAGGCGTGCAGCAGGATCGACGCCTCGGATGTCAGCTTCGATGCGATAGAGTTCACCGATGCGTTTCACGCCGTCTTTCGCGATCGGCGCGGGGCCGGTCCGGGTGATCTCCACTGATTTACGCCTTGCGTGCGCCCAAAAGCAGGCCAGCCTGATGTCCTGCTCCGGCTTGAGAAGGCGATTGTATCCGGCATAGCTGTCTGTCACCCGGCAGTGGTTTGCCTGCAAACCATGAGAGGGCACCTGCAGGATGCCCCTGAAGCCACGCAGGATCTGCTCGGCGTGCTGACCGCCGCGCCCGGGCGCATAGCTGAAGGCGACACCAGGGTGCGCGCCGCCACCCCAGGGACGATCATCCCGCGCCAACGCCCGGAAGTAACCGGTCTTCCTCTTCGGCCGCCCGGGGTCGCGCACCGGGGCACAGGTCTCATCGACCACCCGGCAGGCGCATCGCGACCCGATGCTGCCGGGAGGGCATGAACAGCTTGGTCGAGCGCTTCAGATCCGCGATCAGCGCATTGAAGACCGGCCGCAACTTGAAGGCGGCCCGTCCGTCCGGCGCTTCGCGCGTTCATCCCTTTGAACCCTCCACTGGACGGTTCAATCCCTTCGGGACCGGTTTTCGCCCCAGTCGGCCAAGGTGGAGCGCTCGAGATCGAAGCCCTGACGGCTGTAGGTCTGTGCCTGGCGATACTGGGGACGGTGGTCGGTGTCTTCGGGGCTTACGCTGCCCCACCAGAGCCACGGTTCCCTTAGGCTTGCTGACCAGAACAGGCGCCACAATGGACTGCCCCGTCGGTGCAGGCGCGGCAGGCGTATTTCGGGCTGCGGGGAACCCTCTCGTGACAGGCCTTCGGAATGCACTGCCGGGCAAGGGATCACGCGGAGCTGCGCCGGGATCACGTCCCGCCGCTCTGCCGATACAGTGCAGGCAGCCACCACAGGCACAGACCAGGCGCTCGGGCTCGATCACCTCTTCGATGCGTGGCAGATGCCTGAGCAGTGATCCGCGATTGGCAGCACGCGGGCGGGTGTGGCGTTTCCTGACCGGTGCGTCCGCCTTTTCCTCGGCATGGACCGATGCGATGGCAGTCTCGAGGTCCTCGAACGCCAGTTCGGACTGTTCGGGGTCACGCTTCTTGGACTTGTGTCCAAAGGCGGCCCGCCGGAACGCATCTACCAGCTTTTCCAGACGCTCAATGCGATCATCCTTGCGCAAATTGCGCGCCTCGGCGGCAACCACAGTGGCTTCAGAGCGGCAATATCGTCAGGAAGATCGGCGTCGTTCAGCATGGCCGCGACCTACAAGATCGGCCATCTGGCTACCCGCGCAAACCCACGCCCGAGTCATCCTGCCGCAGTCATTCCACCGCCTCGGGCGCGCGGGCTTCGATGGCGCGGACGCGGCGCCAGTCGAGCCCCGAGAACAGCGCCTCGCACTGGGTATGGCTCCGCGTCATCAACCCGTCCCGGATCGCGGGCCAAATAAAGTTGTGCTCCTCCAGCCTCTAGTAGGGTTAGCCAGCACGTCGCCATGCGTTCGAGACCGATGGCGAAGACCAACCCGGTGCCGTCCCAGAACAGCAGCTTCAGCCGATCCGCCCGCTTGACCCTGAACACGAAGGCGGTTCCGGTGTACGGCTCCTTGCGCAACGCGTTCGCCCCCAACGCCGCCAAACCGTTGTACCCATTGCGGAAGTCCACGGGCTTGGTCGCGACCATGATCCGCACCCGGCTCGACGGAAAGATCATGCCGTCTGTGCCAGCGCATGGGCGATCGCCGCGATACGCGCTGCCGACGTCGCTGCGTCCAGCCGGATCGTGACCGCGCCCACGATGATATCTACGGGCTCGTCCACGCTTGGCTCGGCATCCGCCAATGGGGCCGCCATCACCATCGCCGCGAACTCAACCTCGTCTTCCGGCTCAGGCAACACCGGCTTGCCCTTGCGGGCCAGCCTTCGCCATGCCGGCAAATGGTTTGCCTTGACCCCGTGTAACTGCGCAGCAGCAGCAACCGTCGCACCGGGCGCAAAGGTCTCGGCCACGATCCGCGCCTTCACGATATCAGGCAACTTGCGATTGCGCCGATCGCCTCCATCCTCCGTGAGAACCTCGAATGTAGCATCCATGGAGCAACGCCGTCTTGATCCTCTTCGAAGGAGCCGATCTCAGATCAGGAAGCCGCGCGGCAGATGGGGAAAAAACATCGGTCACGACCGTTCGGCGAACCAGCAAAACCTCACAGCCATGGTTCAAAGATGGACACGTCGCTTCGGCGGCGGAAAAGGCGGACCCCGAACTCACTCAAAAAATCTTACTTGGCAGAGGGCATCCACAATCTACGAAATTTCGCGATAGTCCGTGCTTGAATTGATGCCCGATGTACGGCACGTCTCCTGGCCCATTCTGGTGTCGGGCTCGAACCGGCGCACGGTGGCGGCGGAATTTCCTTTGGAAACAAGAATGCTTGGCTGCGCGGAGAGCCCCCTTCCGCCGGTGCCAAAGTACAATCATGAAACCGGGCGCAAACGAACACCAATCTATGACAATTGGTCTTTGCCCTGAGCCACAAGCGGGCTAATTCGACCCAGAATTTACTGCAAACCCCTGACATTTAACGATAAAATCACGCCTCCACGATCCATGATCGGCGCGGCAGAGAGTTTGGCGTTTTGATCTGTTTGCATTTTTCGTGTATCTTCAAACTCTTGACGGTGGATGCCGCTGCGCCGGAATACGCCGCAACATCCCCTGAATTGCCCCTCGTCGACCACTCAGCACGCGCGATTTGGCCACTACAGGCAAGCCTTCATTCGGTGGAAACCGAGTCCGGAGCAGACGCAAGGGCGGCTCGCGCTGGCGCGGACGCGTGTCGATCAGGGCCCGTCACCGGACAAGTCATCCGCCGCGCGCCGGCCAATAGACGACTTCTGCGCCGGCGGGAAACCACAACGCAGAAGAAAGCCCGCGACCCAGCAGGCGGGACACACTGCCATTCATCGCCAGAAGATCAGGATTGCCGCCAGGGCGATGGCCGGGCAGGCAGGCGTGCCCCGCCCTGTCCGGGACAGGTTCGCGGGATCACTCGGCATCACAGCCCCGATCAGCCAGAAGTCCCGCGATGCGGCGTGAGAGAGGTGGCATCCATCGCCCGGCACGGCATCCCGCCGTCATGACCCGGCTCTGAATGGGTCCTGTGCCTGCGACCGGTGCGACAGGGCAATGCCTGTCCGCCTTCGGAGCAAGGGGCGTCACTCCCGGAACAAAGGCCGCCAAAAACGCGCGACGTCTTGCGCAAGTCGGGCCCTGCCGGTTGCGGCCACACCAGCCGCCTCGCCCGCATCGCTGCCGGGCTCGCGGGCCGGGTCTGGCGCGCGCTGCATGCCGCGCAGGAACCGGAACAGATCGCTGTCCGTCGTCAGGACAAGCGTCGTGTCATCGGAGATCATGTCGCCGTAGGCCTGCATGGTCCGGGTGAAACCGTAGAACTCAACCGAGACAGCATCGACATTGTAGGCGCCCGCGTAGATTGCTGCCGCTGCGGCATCGGCGGTGCCGCGAATTTCTTCGACGGCGCGATAGGCTTCAGACTGGATCTTGTTCAGATCCCGCACCCTGTTGCCTTGAATACGGGCCGCCTCACCGTTGCCTTCGGACAGGAACCGTTCGGCGATCTGCCGCCGCTCCGAGATCATGCGGTCATAGATCTTGGGCCGCACGCTTTCGTTGTAGTTTATGCGCTTGAAACGAATGTCGAGAAGCTCGATCCCGAAGACGCGCACCTTCTCGGCCGCCGCCTCGAAGATCTGCTGCTCGACCAGTGCCCGCCCCTTCGTGATGGGAACCAATGCGCCAATGTCCTGCGCAAGCTCCTGATCGGTCAGGAGCGTGTCCCGAAGCGGCGTCCGCCCCCTTGTCGTGCGCACGATCTCGATGAGTTCGTGTTTGGCGACGGCGTTGCGCGTCTCGCTGCCGAGGATATCGTCAAGGCGCGACTGGGCGCTGCGCTCGTCGCGCAGGCGCAAGAAATACTGCAAAGGATCGGTGATCGTCCAGCGCGCAAAGAGATCGACCGAGATATAGAGCTTGTCCTTGGTGGGCATGTCCGATGGCGAGCCATCCCACTCCAGAACCCGGCTGTCGATCCGGTTGACCGCCTGAACGAAGGGCAGTTTCAACTTGAGGCCCGCCTCGGTGATCGGCGCGCCGACCGGCTTGCCGAACTGGGTGATGATGGCCTGTTCGACCTCGCCGATCGTGTAGACGGCGGAGGATGCCGCGACGAGCCCGGCAACCGCGACCCCGGCGGCAATAAACGTAAGGGTCTTCATCGTTGCTCTCCTGTCCGGCGATCCAGGCTCAAAAGCGGCAGGATGCTTGCCGTGGATCCGTCGACGATGATCTTGGAGCCAATTCCCGGAAGAACATCCTGAAGGGTTTCGATATAGATTCGGCGCCGGGTCACTTCGGGAGCCAGACGGAATTCCGTCAGCAAGGCGGTGAACCGGGCCGCATCGCCCTCGGCTTCATTGATCCGCCGCAGGCGATAGCCATCGGCTTCGCGGATGCGCTGATCCTTTTCGCCTTCGGCCAGGGGGATGACGCGGTTGTATTCGCGGCGGGCCTCGTTGATGATCCGCTCCTTCTCTTGCTGCGCCTGGTTGACCTCGTTGAACAAGGCTTGAACCGGCTGGGGCGGATTGATGTTCTTCAACTGCACCTGGTCGATGCTGATGCCCATCGCGTATTTGATCGCGAGCGCCTGCATCTTCAGCAGGGCTTCGCTTTCGATTTCCTGACGCCCGACGGTGATCACCTCGTCGACCGTGCGGTCTCCCACGACTTCGCGCATGACGGACACCGACACGTAGCGCAGGGTCGCGCTCGGCTCGCGCACTTCGAACAGGAACTTCCTGGGTTCGGAAATCCGGTACTGCACCACCCACTCCACGAGCGCGGCATTGAGATCGCCCGTCACCATCTCGGTCTCGCGGCGACCGTCCGTCGGGCTCTGATAGGGATCGGTGGCACCCGGAGTCGTGAAGCCGAATTCCTGTTTCAGCTGGCGCTTGACCGGCACCAGCGTGGTCGCGTCGATCCCGAACGGGATCTTGAAGTGCAGCCCCGGAGGGACCTCGGCGCGGTACTTCCCGAACCGTTGCACAATCGCGACAGAATCGCTCGGCACCGTGTAGTAGGAGGACCACGCCCCAAGCACCGCAAGCGCGATGGCGGCCCCGATGGCAAGACGCCTCACCGGCGGCAGACCGTCCGGCAGAATACCCTGCAGCCGGGTCCGGCCCCGCCTGAGAATTGCGCCGGCCTCGGGGCGACCACGGTTCTGCTTGTTTTTCCAGGGGCCGCGATCCTCCGGCCCAGTGTCATCAGAAGACATCGCACGCGCCTATCCTGGTTGGGGCACTCGGGGCAGTGCCTGGCTCGCGGGTTGGACGATGCGACCCGTTTTGCACCATCATGTCGTCGGCTTCGAACTGCATCACCTCAGAGGTCCAGCTCCTTCAGGCAGGCCTGTGCAATGTCCCGGTCGGGGGCATCGGCTCCTGGCATCGTCGCCCAGCCGGCCGTCATCAGAGCGTCGCGCCTCTGGTAGGTTGAGGCGGCCCGGATCGTTGCAAGCTTGTCCGCCCGCGCCGGGTCTGATCGCGCCATGTCGAGGCAGACAGGCACCATCGAGGCCACGACCTCGTCGCGGGACATCGCCATCGCCCTGTCATTCGACGTCCCGCCGGTCACCCAGCCGCCCCAGGTGAAGCCGACGATGCCGACAACGACGGCACCGATCACGGCACCAAAGATGCCGGGTTTGAGCCATTCGGGAGTATTCATTCCAAGTCCTCCTGCGGAGAAAGCGCCGCTTCGCTATTTTTGTTCGCTTCGGCTGTGTCCGCGTCCCGGCGGAGCGCCGCCTTCAGGTCGGCCTCGGTTGTCTCCCGAAGCTCACTTCGCCCCGCCTGACCGTCCTGTCCGCGCACCCTCAGGTAGGTCGCCGTCCGCCTGTAGGCCTCGAAGCTCAGCCCCTGGAGCAGCTCCTCTTCGACGAGAAGCTCGTAACTGCCCGCGGGCAGTTCGCCCGGATATCCCGGCACGGTGAACGGGTTTGAAAACGTCACCGTCGATCTGGTCGACCGCATGGTCATCTCTGGTCTCCGCGATATTGGCAAATCCGTCGCTCACCACTGATGCGGCCCCTTGGGATGCGGAGCTGACCAGCCGAACGATCGCCCCTGTTCTACATAGCGATCATCCGACCAGGGCTGATACATGTTAGTCCCGGACACCGAACCGGTTTCGCCCCGTCCCGGCGGCAGCCGCCAACACTGACCTGTGTAAGGGCGGTGAGATCGGCCCGCGCGTATCCTTTGGCAAAAGGGGCGATCTGCGCCCCGGCAAAAGGACTGGAATGACAATGGCCAAATCCAATGTACTCAACCCGCACCCCCCCGAGTTCGACCGGTTTCTCTATGCCTTCGTCGGCGAGGATCGAAACGGCTATGCCGTGACCGTGCTCTCCACGCTGGCACGGCTCGGCCTTGATCCCTGGAAGGAAACCGCTGAACTGGTGACGCTGGGACACGACGCGGCCCGGGCGCGGTTGGCGAACCTGCTTGCCCGCTCTCGGGATGTTCCCGCTCTCGCCAGCGATCACGGCAGGATCGCACGGAACCTGAGCCAGTTGCTGCCCGAAGGCCGGACGCCGGGACGCGCGAAACAGGCGGCCTCGTCCGAAGCGGACAGCCACCTGGGAACAAGCGGCGCGATCTGGGCAGTGCTCGCGATCATCTTCGTGCTGTTTCAATTCTTGCTTGTTGGCGGGTCGGGGTCGGGCGAATGAGCGTCTCAACCGTGACAGCGCACAGACAGGCCCATGCCGCGCACAGATCCGGACCCCCTTCTCCGGACGAACAGGGCGTGCTCTGGGACATGGAAGAGCATTTCTGGACCAGTGGCGCCGAAAACGCGCGCGCAACGACAGCGAGCAACGCCGTGATGATTTTTCCCTATCCGCCCGGCATCCTCCAGGGGGAACTCATCTGGCGGCAGCTGCGCCAGAGGACCGGCTGGCGTTCCATCGTCATGGCCGAGCGGCGCGTAACCCGATGCGATGACATCGCGATCCTCACTTACCGGGTCTCGGCTGAAAAAACCGACGTGCCGATCTACAAGGCGCTCTGCGCATCGACGTACCTTCGCGATGATGCCACATGGCTGCGGATTTCCCATCAGCAAACGGCGGTGACTGGTAAGCCGACGGCGCAACCAATCCGCCAAAAACGCGTGGGCTAACCTGCGTCAGTGCGGTGCGGCCCGAGATTGGCTAGGTCATGAGTACCCGCCGAATATTTGGCGGCACAATACATTTCCAAGTTCCTGAAAAGCGTGTGGGCGTGTTGATCCCCAACAGACCGGCCCGCCCACACGCTTTTTATTTCTCGGAAAGTCCATGAAAGGACAAATCCAATGACACCCGATCAAACCAAGACCGCCGAAAAGATGACATCCGTCAAAGCCGCCTGGGACAAGGCACCGTCCGGTCCGAAAAAAGATGCGGCCCTGAAGCATTACCGCGCGGCCGAGACGGCCCACAAGGCCAAGAACGACGCGGAAACGAACAAGGAACTCGATGCGGCGAGCCACGCGCTCGCTTGATATCCAGCGTCTGAGCTGACCACCGGGGTCGCCCGCCAATCCTTGGCCGGCGGCCCTTTCTATTTCAAGAGCGGCCCGGTCTGATCCAGATAGGCTGGATCGAACTCCGCCAGATCTACCAGCCCGGCATGATCTTCAAAGGACACGCGACCGTCCCGAAAGGTCACCAGCCCACTTTCGCGCAGCTGTCGCAGGACGCGGTTCACATGGATGGCACTGAGCCCCAGCGCATCGGCGAGGTGATACTGGGTCAGCGGGCAGTCGTATCCCTCCTTCGTGCCCAGACTCACCAGAGCCAGCCGCGAACCCATTTCCAACAGGAAATGCGCCATGCGGGCATCCGCGTCACGCCGGCCGATCCCGACCAGATGTTCGACCACCATCGCCTCGTCCCGCGATGCCGCCCAGAAGATGGCCGCCGCAAGCCGCGGCGTCTGCGCGAAAGCCGTCAGAAGATCGCTCTTGAACACTTCGGCGGCCTCGATCGGGACGATGGGTTCGAAACTGTGATCCGAGGTGCGCAACAGCACGCTGCGCAAGCCGAGGAAATCACCGGGGATCTGAAAATCGACAACCTGCCGCGTCCCGTCGGGCTGGAGCTTGTAGGAACACACCCACCCTTCGGACAGGATATAGGCCGCCTGATCCGACTGCCCCTGATGCACCATATCGCGCCCGGCGACGAAGGAGCGGCGGCGCTGGTGCAGGCGGTCCAGAACATCCAGCTCTGTCTTTGACAAAGCGACAAAAGCCGACAGCTTTCGGGTAAGAGGGCTGGTCGCGAAGGATGTCATCGTTTTTTCCCTGACAGGTCTTGCCGCCACATTCAAATCCAGTCTTCGACTGCTCTCGATCAGTCCAGCATAGCGTGGTTTCTGCCAGATGTACGCAAAGGTTCGCAGCGAATTCGGGCCGGATCACGAAACGAGAAGGGAAACCCGGGAATGTCTATGGTGAACGAGTATTCAGGACTGGCTGCCCTTACGATCTGCGAGGCCCTTCTGCTGGCCATGAACGATCGCGGCGTGCTGCCGGAGCACGAGATCGTGGGTGTTCTTCGCGACGCTGCGGCAACCCATGAGAACGCCAGGGGATCGGAGGCCGAAACGCAAACGCACCGCGCCGTTGCGGCCCTGATCAACCAGATCATCGCAGGCGGCAACTCCGTGCGGAGGCCGCAGGCGTAAACGCTCCGCCACACGGGATCACCTTACCAGGCGAAGCTTTCGTCCCCTGCGTCCAACAGGACCCGCCTGCGGCGAGAGCCCCAGCCCGTGCTTCCGCCTTATCCGGCCTCAATTCAAGAGCCCGGCCAGCAGCACGAACAGGACCGGAAACGTCACGAAGCAGCGCTCTACGCTGCGCGGCCGGTAATATCGGCATCCACCCTGCCCGTCATTTGGCCGGTCGAATTGCGTTTCATCACCGGGCCATGGGCATAGGGGATCACTCGATCCCGGCACGGAGCAAACGCAAGCTGCATCGGCCAACGCGCCCCTCCGCCCAGCGCCACCTCCGGCACGGGAGGCGCCGCTGCCTCTTGTCGCTTGCCGCGCGGCGCCGCGCGCGTCAGCCGCACCGATCCGAAGCCCGTTGCGTGCCGGGACGCCGCCTGACCTGACCGGATCTGACAGGGCGGATGTCTCCGGCGAACCGCAGATCCGGAATTACCGCCGCACAACCTTTGATCGAGCACCCCGTGTGATGCGACATCAAGCACCGCCGGTTTGATCCAAGCTCACAAGCGCGTCCGGCAGCGGTTGATCGCAACCGGACCGTGGACCTATACTGCGCCCACGACACAGGATCGAGGGGCCATTCGTGGCGGAACAGACCATGGCCGCCGGGTTTGCGGCGGCATTTGCGGACTACGCCTGCGGCAAGGGGGCCACTCGCGACACCTTGCTGCAGCACAGCGGCCTGACCGAGGACGATCTGTCGGATCAGGACAATCGCATTCCCGTGGCCTCCTATCAGGCGCTGATCGGAGCCGCGATCCGGCAGACCGGGGATACGGCCTTGCTGCTCAGACAGACATTGGACTCGCGGCTGGAGACCATGTCCGTGGTTGGGCAGATCGTCCATTCTTCGGCGTCGCTTGGTCACTCCATAGACCAGTTGAACCGCTATTTGCGCCTGATGGCCGATGTCAATCTGCCGCCGGGCGTTGACCGGTTCGAATTGAAGCATACCGACGCGGGCCTGTGGATCATTGATCATCTGGTCGTCCCACAGGGCGAGTATTTGGGGATCGAGGCGTCTTTTGCACGCTTTATCAGTGAATTTCGCAGGTCTTTCCCGGATGCGACATTCGAGATTGGAATGGAGGTCACATTTCCTCCCCCGCCCCACGCCAACGCCTACCCCGAGCTTTTCCGCGTGCCGGTGCAGTTCAATGCCAGCCGCAACGCGCTGCAGATCGACCCCGTTTGGGACAGCCCCGAAACCCGCTTCGAGCCGGGCAACGCATATGCCTTTGGCGTCTTTACCCGCCATGCCGATGCCATGCTGGCAAAGCTGCAGGCCGATCCTTCGATCCGTGCTCAAATAGAGTCCCGCATCCTGCCCAAACTGCACGAGGGCAGTATTTCCATGGATCGCGTGGCCAGAGAGATCGGGATGAGCCGCCAGACCCTCTATCGCAGGCTCAAGCAGGAGAACATCACATTCGCCGAAATCCATGATGACCTGCGCCAGCGCATGGCGATGGACTACCTCGAAAGTCAGAAAGTCACCGTGAATGAAACCGCCTATCTGCTGGGGTTTTCCGAAGCCTCCTCTTTTGTCCGGGCGTTCAAGCGCTGGACCGGGTCAAGCCCGACCGCCTACCTCAATCAGGCCGCCTGACGGCCCTGTGGTACGAAGTGTCAATTGATTGATACCTGCGGTCATGCCGGGACGGGGCGCGACGGACTATCTGCTTTCTCGACAATGAAACGAGAAAGGTCAGACAATGAAAACAGCAGCTTTTGTTTCCGCCGCCGGGTTGGTCCTCATGGCAGCCTGTGGCAACAGCGGTGCCAAATACACACCGATCCTCGATGGCACGCCGACACCCGCGTATCAGGCCGATCTGGCGGCCTGTCAGGCACTTGCCCGCAATCAGGACCAGTTCGATCGCGAAACCATGGGCGCAACGGTTCTTGGCGCGGGCATCGGTGCCGCCGTTGGCGAAGCCGAGAGTGGTGATGCCCTGGGCGGCGCCGCGGCGGGTGCCCTCGCCGGCGGGATCGCGGGCACCGTTGATGCCAGCGAACGTAGAGAAGCCATCATCATCGAATGCCTGCGTGGTCGCGGCCATCGGGTCGTTGGTTGAGGGGGCGGCAATGACGGACATCATTCGCTATCGCGCACGGCGGTTTGACGCCCTTTACGCCCTGCTGACCGGTCGCGCCTTCCCGGAGCGCCCCGGTCAGCCGGGAAATCCCGATGTCTTGCATCGGACCATGAGCCTGCCGGGATCATCACACCCCGAACGCCCCGACAGGTCACCCAACCTTTGCGGCAACCGGGCCGGATCATAGCCGCTGGCCTGAAAGAAGGAGCCCCTTCCATGAAACGTGTCTTCATCGCCGGTGCGACCGGCTACCTCGGGCGCCACCTTTGCGCCGAGTATCAAAGGCGCGGATGGTATGTGATCGCGCTTGTCCGCAAGACGCCCCATGCCGACCCGATTGCGGCCGACCAACTGGTCACGGCGCAAGCGACCGAACCCGCGACACTCAAAGGTATCATGGACGGGGTCGATCTGGTGGTCTCCTGCCTTGGCATCACCCGGCAGGTGGACGGGCTTGGCTATTGGGACGTGGACTATCAGGCCAACCTCAACCTGGTGCGCGAGGCAGAGCGCGCGGGCGTCGAACGATTTGCCTATGTTCACGTGCTGCGCGCCGCCGAACTGGCCGATGTGCCGATGGTCGCCGCAAAATCGGCCTTTGTGGCGGAGCTGAAGCGCAGCCCGGTTGCCGCCACGATCGTCGCTCCCACCGGCTATTTCTCCGACATGGGCGACTTTCTGACCATGGCACAGTCAGGGCGTGTCTGGCTCTTCGGGGACGGCGAGAAACGGATAAACCCGATCCATGGCGCCGATCTTGCCGTCGCGACGGCCGATGCGGTCGAGGCGCAGGACGCATGGCGTGATGTCGGCGGCCCGGACGTGTTCACCCACACGGCGCTGGCGCAATTGGCGTTTGCCAGTCTGGGAAACCCCCCGAGGATTACCTTTCTGCCGGATGTCTTCCGACGGATGGCCCTGTGGCTTCTGCCCTGTGCGCCGCGCCGCATCAGCGGCCCCGCCCGCTTTTTTCTGCGCGCCCTGGCGATCGACATGGTCGGAACGCGCCATGGCACCCGTCATCTGAAGGAGCACTTTGATACCCTCCTGGCCGCCTCCGGTACGCCGCCCCGCGCCCCCCGTCAGACAGATCGGAGCGGATCATGAGACTGGACCACATCGGCGGCATTGCGGCCCTGACATGCGCCGGCACCTATATCTTCGGCTTTGCTCTTCTTGTCACGGTGCTGTCCGGGCTGGGTTTCGGCACAAACGAGGTCGACGCCGCCGCCGTGGTGCGTTTCAGCGTGGACCACACGGCAATCATGATCACCTGGAACACCGTCATCTATATCGTCAACGCAGTGGCCCTCGCGGTCCTGGTCGTCACCTTGGCGGGCCGGTTGAAATCGCGCGCCCCGCATTGGTCCGCCCTGACACGCGCGTTCGGCCTGATCTGGAGCACGCTTGTTCTCGCGGCTGGCATGATTGCCAATGTGGCCACCGAACGCGCGGTCTCGCTGGCCGAACGGGATTTCGACAGGGCCGTGCAGACATGGGACATCCTGCATGCCGTCGAGCTTGGCCTTGGCGGCGGCAATGAAATCGCCGGTGGCGTCTGGATCCTCTGCGTGAGCCTTGCGGGGAGGGTGCGCCCTGCGTTCGGCAAAGCCGTGGTCGCGCTTGGGCTGCTCACCGGGGTGAGCGGGATGCTGACGATCCTGCCGCCGCTGGGTGAGCTTGCAGGCAGCGTTTTTGGCCTCGGCGCGATTGCCTGGTTCATCGCGGTCGGTCTGAGGCTGATCCTGAAAACCGGCACAGCCGCGCCCGCAACAAGACGCAGGAACAGACCCCCGCAAGACCCGCAAAGCCTGATCAAGGCAGACTAGGCCAAAGCGCCCGGCCACATGGGATCCCGCAGGGGCAAGCCGGGGTAAATCAGGCCGGTGTCAACGGCAGTGCCGCCGCCGCCGCACCGGACGATCGCAAGCATCAGCCCTGCTTGCACCCACCGCGCTTTGCCCCTCAGCGCAGCCCGTCAGGCCCGTACGCCGCCACAAGATGGCCGCCGAACAGCCGCGCAAAGCCGCCCATGGTCTTCAGCCGCGCCGCCACGCTCGGCGCATGAAGCACCTCCATGGTCGACAACTGCCGGATGAAATCCGGGATGGCGATGCCCAGCGTTCCCGTGGCCAGCACCGCGCCTCCGGGATCATGCCCGTCGATGATGCGGCACGACAGGGTGGTCGTATCGGCCCAGACGTCAAAGCCCGGATCATCGCGAAGGGTCTTGCGCCCGACAAACAAAACCGCGCGCCCATCGCCGGTGACAAGCGGCATGCTGTATTCCATCGCCCGCGCCCCCGGCACCTCCGGATGACGGGAAAACAGCCGGAACCGCCCGTCCACCGCCGCCATGGCCCGCTCTGACACCCACGGCGCGACAAGCGTCGCAGTCATCTCCGCCGCCGCATCGCGATCGGCAAAGAACGCCTGCGCGTTGGGCATGGTGATCGTCGCCACGAAGTGGCAGTCGACCGGTGTGGTGCTCCCGGCCGGGGTCATCTGTCCCGCCATCTTCTCGGTAAAGCGCAGTCCGATGGGCGCAGGCGCGCGCGCCGGAAGGGTCGGCGTCGGCGCATCCGTATCCAAAGCCCGCCCCTCGGCCTGCGCCAGCCGCATCATCGCCCGCTCCGCCACGGCGCTGATGGTGAACAATGGGTTGACCCCGACAGAGCGCGGCAACACCGAACCATCACAAACGAACAATCCGTCATGTACCCCGCCCAGCCCGTCGAAAACCCGGCAATCGCCGTCGACAACACCGCTCCCGGCGCTCTCTCCCATCGGGCAGCCGCCCAGCGGATGCACGGTGATCAGCGCCTTGTCCATCAGATCGGTCCAGACCGGATTGGGCACATAGGTCCCGCCCGTCGCCGCCGTTGCGGCGCGCAGGGCCTTGGCCACGCTCTCGAATTGCGGGCGGTGCCCGACCTGCGGCCAGTGAATGGCCAGCCGCCCGCCATCCAGCGCCAGCCGCCCGTCCGCTCCGTCATGCGACATGACCAGATAGGTCTGCGTATGCGCCACCGCGCCATGATGCCCCCCGCGCAGCAGGCTGACCAGCTCGCGCAGCCGCTCCGGCGCCCAATCGCCGCTGTCCGTATCCTCGCCCAGCCCCGCCGCCGCGGCGGCCATCACCGCTGGCAACAACCCGGCAAGCGCGCCGGGGATCGCCCCCTCCTCGATGATCATGCCATCGTCGCGCTCCGGCCTGTCGCGCCGGTCGATGGCGCCCACGATGGTCGGCCCGACGGGCGGGCGGTCATGGCCGCGCGGATCGCCGCCCATCGCCCATTCCCCCTGCCCGATCCCGTTGATTGCCACGTCGTTGTTGTAGCCAAATCCCAGCACATCCCCGTTGCCGGAGAACCGCGCGCCAAGCTCCGGCGAAAGCCCAAGCCCCTCCTCGCGCGATCGCAACAGGACGCGCGTCGAACCCAGCGCACCGGCAGCCAGAACCACCCGGTCCGCATGGATGTGCAGCGGCGCATCGGCCAGCCGCCCGCGCGCGCCCTCCGTCATGGTCCAATGCACGCACCACCGCGCGCCGCTTTGGCTGACATGATCCACAGCGACCCCGCAAAACACCTGAGCGCCATGGGCCACCGCATCGGCAAGGTAGTTCATCGCCGTGGTGTTCTTGGCCCCTATGTTGCAGCCCGAACAGCAATCCCCGCAAAGGGTGCAGGCCGCCTGCTCCACACCCGCCGCATTCGGCCCGCTCTCGAAGCGCACATTGATCGGCACCCGCTCCGCCTCTGTACCCATGGCCCGGCCCGAGGTCTTCAGCGACTCGAACTTGGCAAGGGACGGCCAGTCCTCCGGATAGCGCGTCGGCTGCAGCATCGCCTCCGCGCGCCTGAACCCCTCGGCCAGCGCCCCACTGCCCGCCTCCGCCCGCAGCGCCGCAGGCCAGACCGGATCGTCAAACACCCTTGGGTCGGGCTGCAACGACACGTTGGCATTGATCAGGGACGTGCCGCCAAGGCCGCAGCCCACCAGCACCGAAATATCATCACTCACATGCAGATCGAACAGGCCCGCGCGATCGCCCACCTGGCCCAGCCGCGATGTCGCCTGAAACGCCCGCGCCGCCTCCAATGCGGTGTCGGGAAATTCGCCGGGCAGATACTCCCGCCCGCGCTCCAGCACCGCAACCCGAAACCCCATGCGCGCCAGCCGGGACGCCGCGACACCGCCGCCATACCCCGACCCGATCACGATGGCATCGTACTGCCCCTCCAGCGCCGTCAACGGCTGTGACAATCCTTGCAAATCGGCATCCTCCTGTGCAGGTGTGAACCGGCGCGGCAGCGTGCCCGCCTATGGCTCGAAATAAATCGGTTTTTCAATCAGTTCCGGGTCGAGCGGGACGCGGCTGCCGACGGTCGCCGGCACCTCGCGCAGGCCGATGGGATACAGCGTCAGACCGCCGTCCGCGTCGATCCTCATCCGCAGGAAATTGCGATAGCGGTCGATGCGGATCGCCGAGAAGGCCTCGTTGAAATGTCGCCCGAAGCCATTGAGTTGGATCAGCAGATAGGCGCCGAAGATCGTCCCCGAGACCACCGCCGCCACCCCGGCCCCAAGCACCAGCGTCGCCGCCTCCCAGCCCGCACCGGCAGACCCATCCATCACCGAAGGCGGCGCCATCACCCGCACCGTCATCCATCCCGACAGCAGCGCCCCGATCGACTGCGCCGCCCAATGCGCCCCGCCGCTGAGCCAGCGCACCATGGGCCGCACGCGTCCGGCAAAATAGAAATAGGCGGCAAAACTCACCAACACGATCCCGAGGTGCAGCGGCGCATCGACGAGCAGCGCGCCATAGCCCTTCAACGCCGGCCACCAGCCATCGAACTGTGCGATATGGGCCAAGAGCGTCCTGTCCTGCAGCGCCTCGCTCCACAGCGAGAGCGTCCAGATGAACAGCAGGTAGATGCCAAAGATCGCCCCGGTGAATCCCGGGTTCAGCGCCGCAAACCCCAGCGCGCTCCATGTCATCGCGCGCGAGACGTCGCGGGGCGGGTAAACCGCCTCCTGCCCGTCCTGCGCCGCGATCCGGAACACCCGTTCGCGCAGACCGTTGCGCTCTTCGGCGCGGCGGCCGAGCGGATGGCGCTCGACCGGGTTGAGGTGGTGCGTCGGATGCAGGAACGCGCCGCCGCCGCCCGCCACGATCAGCGTGCGCGCACGTGGCTGCACGCTGCTCGCGCTCTCCGCCGTCCCCCCGGTGCCCTCTTCCTCATGGCGCACATAATGGTGGTGGTCGCCGGTCAGGATCAGCCGGACCCGGTGCCCCATCGGAGTGCCCGCACCGTCGCGGATACGCTCCGCCAGCGTCGAGACATAATCGAATTGCTCGAACGCCGTCTGATCCACCGCCTGCGCGGCGCCGATCCATCCCGGGCTGGCCACGGCCACAATCACCTGCGCCGCCGGCGGCATCCAGTTTCGCCCGACATAGGCGAAATACTCCACCTGCGCCTTGTCCAGATACCCCGCCAGTTGCGAATCCACCGCCCAGAGCCACCAGTTCCCCGGCAGCTTCAGCGCGAAATAACTGCGGGTCTGCTGCGTGCTCCAATTGCCGATGATGCGCCCCGGACGCGGCACCGTCGCCTGCCCGTCGATGGCAAGACGCCGACGACAGAACAAATGGCCAAAAGCGATCAGACCATCATACCAATCATGGTTCCCCGGCAGCGCATAAAGGTCCGGCCCTTCGGTTCCGTAATCACGCTCCCGATACGGCAACTCATCCGCCGTCGCCTGCTCCAGCGGCGCGATGAACCGCTCCTGATAGGCCTGCTGCGAGGGATCAGGGTAAACCTCGTCCCCGCCCAGAACCACAACCCGCGCCTGCGGCAGCGGCGCATCCAGCCCGCGCACCAGCAAGGCCGGATCGCTCAGCAGCCGCGCCATGGCATAGGTGGCGTCATAGCCATCGCCAGTGTCGGACATATAGTCGAACCAGAACCCCGCCGCGCCCCCCTCCGCGCTGTAATCCATCGCCGGATCCAGTGCGGCGTCAGAGACCGGCGCATCGAGCGCCATGATCTCGCGCCGGTCCGCGAAATTGCCGAAAATCGACGACAGCAGAACACGCACCCCCGTCTTCAACGCCAGCTTCGGGGTATACCAGTGGGTCATCTCGGGGCGGGCCATGGCGGATCACTATGACTTTGGGAACAACACGGTTACTTTAAGGCGAACTCAACACAGTCTTTCAACCCTTCGCGGTCTCTTTCCCGTCATTCAACAGGCCCCTCATGAATTCCAGCCACTACGACACCCGCACCATTCCCTTCCGCACCGCCGATGGCCTCACGCTCAGCGTCACGAACCTGCGCGGCCCCACGCCCCCGACGCGATCGCCCGTGCTGCTGGTCCATGGCGCCGGTGTGCGCGGCAATATCTTCAATGCCCCGGTCGAAACCACGATCATCGATGCGCTGCTGGCCGCCGGTTTCGATGTCTGGCTGGAGAACTGGCGCGCCAGCATCGACTTCCCGCTCTGCGACTGGACGCTGGATCAGGCCGCCGTCTACGATCACCCCGCCGCCGTCCAGACCGTCCTGCGCGAGACCGGCGCCGAGACGATCAAGGCGATCATCCATTGCCAGGGCAGCACCTCCTTCACCATGTCCGCGCTTGCCGGGCTGGTGCCGCAGGTCGACACCATCGTCTCCAACGCCGTTTCGCTGCATCCGATCGTGCCGCCCTTGTCGCGGCTGAAACTGCGCCTCGCGGTGCCGCTTCTGTCCCGGCTGATGCGGTCGATGAACCCCGGTTGGGGCGATGAGACGCCGCGCGGCCTGCCCCGCCTGCTGGCTTTGCTGACCCGGGCCACGCACCGCGAATGCGACAATACCGCCTGCAGGCTGGTCAGCTTCACCTACGGCGCCGGGGCGCCCGCGCTCTGGGAACATGACAACCTGAACGAGGAGACGCACGCGCGGTTCATCCAGGCCGAATTCGGCCATGTGCCACTCAGCTTCTTTCGCCATATCCGCGCCTGCGAGGCGGCGGGGCACCTCGTCAGCCTGCAAACCCATGGCACGCTGCCTCGGGACTTCACCGCCCAGCCGCCGCAAACCGACGCGCGCTGGACCTTCTTCGCCGGACGCGAGAAC
The DNA here is from genome assembly GCF_048553275.1 of Pacificoceanicola niger. Classification (NCBI taxonomy): domain Bacteria; kingdom Pseudomonadati; phylum Pseudomonadota; class Alphaproteobacteria; order Rhodobacterales; family Roseobacteraceae; genus Pacificoceanicola; species Pacificoceanicola niger. The sequence goes on along the minus strand of NZ_JBLZMW010000019.1, from coordinate 14,846 downwards.
AAGTGCTTCCTCCCCGAAAGCCAGGCGGCCAGCTTTGCCTGGTTCGACCGCCACGCCCCCGGCAAACACGGCCTGCAGATCCTGCCCGGCTATAGCCACCTCGACATGTTCATGGGCAAATCCGCCGCGCGGGACGTCTTTCCGCGCATGATCGCCGCCTTGTCCTGAGGCGCGGCCACGGCGCGGCCGCTTGACCAAATCGCTGATCGCGGCAAGGCGAGACCCGCAAAGCCTCAGCCGGATGCGCAGCGGCGCGCCTCATCAAGCGCCGCCCGCAGGACCACCCGGTCCCCAACGTGGTTCGCCAGAAGCAGGATCAGCCGCGCATTGAGCGCCGCGCTCGCCGCATCGTCCAGCCCGTCATGCACCGCGATCAGCTCCGCATAGAACCCATCCGGGTCGGCAATATTCGGCTCCAGCACCAGATCCGCCATGCCTACTCCTCCCATCCGCAGGCCAGCCGCACCGCCGCCCGCACCGCATCGTCATCAAAGCCCGGCCAGCGGGCCACCACATGCTGATCCGGCCGGATCAGATAGACCGCCGAAGGCTCCACCCCCAGGTATCGCTCCGCCAGGGCGGCGGAGGTCTCCGCCTCCACACACAGCCCTGCCACCGCAACACCGCCGACATCCAACGCCGACGGCACCGAAACGCCCAGCCCGAGCAACACAAAGCCTCCGCCGAGTTGCTCCAGCAAGAACCCCGCGCCAAGCGGCGCATCGGGACAGGGCGCGCCCGGACGGCTCCGCCCGGGCCCCGCATGCAGCGCATCCGCCCCGGTCAGGGACAGCCCGTCATAGACGCAAGGCACCGACAGCCGACCGCTGTTCACCAAAGGCCGCGCAAAGGCGTGATGCTCCGCCAGGTCCAGAACCGCATTGCGAAACACATGGCTGACCGTCGACTTCGGCGTGATGAAATCGGTGGCGCGCGTGGAGTTCAGGATATTCTCATCCGCACCATACGCCCGCTCTTCGTGATAGCTGTCCAGCAGCCGCTCCGGCGCCTCGCCCCGGATCACCATCCCCAGCTTCCAGCCCAGGTTGTCGACGTCCTGCATCCCCGAATTCGCGCCCCGTGCCCCGAAGGGCGAGACCTGATGCGCCGAATCCCCGGCGAACAGCACCCGGCCATGGCGGAACTTCTGCATCCGGCGGCACTGGAACGTGTAGATCGATGTCCAGACGATCTCATAATCCACATCGCCGAGCATCGCATCGAGCCGCGCGCGCACATTCTCTTCCTTCAGCTCTTCCTTGCGATCCACGTCCCAGCCGATCTGGAAATCCACCCGCCAAATGCCATCCGGCTGCCGGTGCAGCAGCGTCGACGCCCCGGATTTGAAATGCGGCTCGAACCAGAACCAGCGCTCCGTCGGGAAATCGTCATTGGTCATGCGAATGTCGGCGATCAGAAAGCTGTCCTCGAAGACCCGGCCTTCGAAATCCAGACCCATCATCCCGCGCAAGGGGCTGCCCGCCCCGTCACAGCCGATCAGCCAATCGGCTTCGATCGCATAGGGCCCCTCCGGTGTGCTGATCTCCAGCCGCGCCCCGGCATCCGTGACCTCGACGCCGTCCACCCGGTTGCGGCCCCGGATCTCGATCGGCGCGCCATCCGCCTGCGCCGCCCGCACACGCTCCACCAGGAACCGCTCGAAATAGGGCTGTTGCAGATTGATGAAGGCCGGAAACTTGTGGCCCGCCTCCGGCAGCAGGTTGAAGTCATAGACCTTGCGGTCATCGTGGAACACCTTGCCAAGGCTCCAGACCACGCCCTTCTCGACCATCGGCGCCGCCGCGCCATAGCGATCCGCGATCTCCAGAGAGCGTTTCGCGAAACAGATCGCGCGGCTGCCCTGCCCGATGCCCTCGTGATCGTCGAGCACCACAACCGGAATGCCCTGCAAGCCAAGGTCGAGCGCGGCGGCGATGCCAACCGGACCGCCGCCCATGATCACCACCGGATGGCGCACCGGCTGCGCGGCGTCCTGGTCGGCGGACCGCTCATACGGATAAAGCCGGAACGCCAATTGGTATCGGTCGTGAATCATCGCCTTGCCTCCCAAACCGGGCCGCGCCCTCCAGCGCCGCGCCCGCTCCTCCGCTCACGGCGCGATGACACCGCGTCACCCCGCCATTAACCAAAAAACCCCGTGTTTTTCGCAGATCGTCCAAATGAGAGCCGCCCGGAGACGGGATGAAAACGGGTTTTGTACCAAACTCGGCGAGAATCGTACCAAACTCCGCTCCGCACCCTGTCCCCGCCGGCCTGATCGCGGTTTGCCCTTGTATGCGCAAACCGCCGCGCCACAGGATCTAGTGCCGCGCGGTGCGTTAACCCCACCGCGCGCTGTATCAACCTTGCAAGCTGGCCCACATTTCCTTGTCCCGCTGCGCCGTCCAGATCCGCGGCGTCTCGATGCCCCGCGCTTCGTCATAGGCCCGCGCGACGTTGAACGGCAGGCAATGCTCGTAGATGGCATACTCCTTGAATTTCGGATCACATTCCGCCCGGCAGGCCTCCCAAGCCTCCTTCAGGCTGCCGCCCCGCGCCACGACGCGGGCAATCGGCTTGTAGGTGGAATTGACGAAATCCGCCGTATTCGCAATGGCTTGCGCAACCATGTCTTCACCAACAAGCGCATCACCCCGGCCGGGCGCAATGCTCTTCGGCTCGAACGCCGCGATATTGGCAAGCGTGTCTTCCCAGTCGGCGAAATGGCCGTCACCGCAGTAACAAGCGCTGTGATATTCAACGATATCGCCGGTAAACATGACCTCCTGATCCGGCACCCAAACCACCGCGTCGCCTGCAGTATGCGCCCGGCCAAGATGCATGATATCCACCCGGCGATTGCCGAGATAAACGGTCATGGAATCCGAAAAAGTCGTTGTAGGCCAGGTCAGTCCGGGGATTTCTTCATGTCCCTGGAACAGCCGCGGAAAGCGGTCGAACTCGCTGTCCCAATCTTCCTGCCCACGCTCGGCCACCATGGCACGGGCGGTGTCGGACATGATGATTTCCTTCGCGCCATAGGCACTCGCGCCCAGAACGCGCACGGCGTGATAGTGCGTCAGGACAAGGTGGCTGATCGGCTTGTCCGTCACGCTGCGCACGCAGTCGATCACCTTGCGCGCCAGACGCGGAGTGGCCTGCGCCTCCACGATCATCACGCTCTCGTCGCCGACAATCACCCCCGTATTCGGGTCACCCTCTGCGGTGAACGCATAAAGACCATCTCCGACCTCACTGAAACTTATGGTTTTTTCCGCCATGTCGCCTGCGGAGGCAAATGCCTTGCTCATTGCGTTTCCTTCCTGTCATCGCCCCGGTTCGCACGGTGCGTTTCACTTTCATTCATCAGTTCGCGTAAGGATCATCGAGCGCGGGCAACACCGTGCCGCTACACGCTCCGAAGCCCACTTGATAGCCATCACCCCGCGCCGCACCGCGCAACGTTACGGTGTCGCCATCTTTCAGAAACGAACGCGTCTCACCCGTGTCGAGGGTGATCGGCTCTTTCCCACTCCAGCTCAGCTCCAGCAGCGCGCCACGCTGGTGTTTTTCCGGCCCGGAAATTGTTCCGGACCCGAGCAGATCACCCACGCGCATCGGGCACCCGGAGGTGGTGTGATGCGCCAACTGCTGCGCTGAGGAGTAGTACATTTCCTTGTAATTTGTGCGGGTTATGATCGTTTCCTCACGTCCGTCTGGCGCCAGCCCAACATCGAGGTCAATGTCATAGAGCATCGGCCGCGGCGCTTTGAGATGGTCCAGCAAGGGCCGCTCCCGCTCCGGGGTGTCGCATCGGAACGGCTCCAGCGCGGCCTTTGGAACGATCCAAGGGCTGATCCCCGTCGCGGTCGCCTTCGATTGAAACGGTCCCAGCGGCTGATACTCCCAGGCTTGAATATCTCTTGCAGACCAGTCATTTAGCAGGACATAGCCGAATATCATCGCATCCGCCTGCGCGACACTCACCGGGCCATCCGACGGCTGACCCACGATAGCGCCAAGCTCCAGCTCGAAATCAAACCGGTCGCAGGGCGCAAAGCGCGGCAGGTCCGCGTCCGGCGCCTTGAGCTGCCCCCAGGGCCGCCGGATGTCAGTCCCCGAAACCACAACCGAGGACGCCCGGCCATTATACCCGATCGGCATCGACAACCAATTGGGCGGCAAGGCATTTTCCGGTCCGCGGAACATGGTTCCTACGTTGCTGGCGTGATGTTTGCTGGCGTAGAAATCGGTGTATTCCGCAACCGAAAACGGCATCAACATCCGCGTGCCGACCTGTGGCACCATATAGGGCACAAGCTCCTCCGCCGCGCCGTTCCCTTCTGACAACAGCTCTGTAAGCTCTGCGCGGAAACTCTCCCAAACGGCCGGGCCAAGCGCCATGAATTCCGTCCAATCCCCGAAAAACAGCACTTCGTCCTCATCCGGCGCGACGACAAGCAGGCCATCGGCCTCCATCTCGGTCACGTCGAGGATCATGTCACCAATGGCGACGCCGCATCGCTGCTCCCCGTCTTCCGTAAGGAACGAGCCGTAAGGCAGATTATTCAAAGGAAAATCCGTGTCCGACGAATTGGCGGTCTCAACCCAGCTGCGCATGAGCGGCATGGAGTGTCTCCTGCGGTTATTTCTTGCCCGGTGTGCCGTCGAACTTCTTTTCGAGGCTCTCCCAACAATCGATGTAGTCATCCTGCAAAGGCGCTTCTTTCGCAGCAAATTCAGTAAGATGCTGCGGGAACCTCGTCTCGAACATGAAGGACATCGTGTTGTCCAGCTTCTCCGCTGTCAAATTCGCGTTCGAGGCCCCTTCGAAAGCGTTCCGATCGGGTCCGTGCGGCAACATCATGTTGTGCAGGCTCATACCGCCGGGAATGAACCCCTTCGGCTTTGCATCGTACTGGCCATAGATGTTACCCATCAGCTCGGACATGATGTTCTTGTGATACCATGGCGGGCGGAACGTGTTCTCCGCCACCATCCACCGCTCCCGGAACAGAACGAAGTCGATATTCGCAGTCCCCGGCACGCCGGAGGGCGCGGTCAGAACGGTAAAGATCGACGGGTCCGGATGATCGAACAGCACGGCCCCCACCGGACAATATGTCCGCAAATCATACTTGTAGGGGGCGTAGTTGCCATGCCAGGCGACCACGTCGAGCGGCGACTGCCCAATCCTGGTTTCGTGAAACTGCCCGCACCATTTCACCGTGAGGGTTGACGCCACCTCGCGATCCTCGAAGGCCGCGACCGGCGCCTTGAAGTCACGCGGGTTGGCCATGCAATTCGCCCCAATCGGTCCGCGTCCCGGCAACTCGAATTTCTGGCCATAGTTCTCGCAGACGAACCCGCGACACGGCCCCTCCAGAACCTCCACCCGATAAACCAGCCCGCGCGGCAGGATGGCGATCTCCTTTGGCTCCAGGTCGATGATGCCGAGTTCGGTACAGAACCGCAGGCGACCCTCTTGCGGAACGACCAGCAACTCACTGTCAGCGCTAAAAAAATAACTGTCCACCATGGACTGGGTCACCAGGTAGACATGGCTCGCCATGCCGACCTGCGTATTCACATCCCCCGCCGTGGTCATGGTGCGCATGCCAGTCAACCAGGTGCTCTCTCCAGCCGTCTCGATCGGATCCCAGCGATACTGCCCAAGGCTGATCGCGTCCGGATCGACATTGGGCGCACTCTTCCAATAGGGCAGAACAATTTTCGTGTAACGTGTCGAATGCTTGACCGATGGGCGGATGCGATACGTCCAGGTGCGCTCTGGGGGATTGGCGGTGAACGCGGTTCCGGACAGTTGCTCGCCATAGAGGCCATAGTTGCACTTTTGCGGCGAGTTCATCCCTTGGGGCAACGCGTCCGGCAGTGCCTCGGTTTCGAAATCATTAGCAAATCCGGGCATATAGCCCTCATGTGCCCCGACAGCTTGCGGCGCACGCACCATGCCTTGCGGCAGCGCGAAACGGGTCATGCGATCTCTCCTCACCAGCCTGAAACGGGCCGAAACCCGCTGCAATTCCTCGGGCCGAATAAACGTTGCACTTGCAATGATGTCAAGGAGAATTGTCTTTTCCCGGTCCGGCAGCGGCGGCGCGGAAACCCTATTCGATCAGGAAACGATGCGACAACGGCAGGCTGACCGCGCCCATCACCCGCGCGTCATGCCCCACGTGCCCAGGCCGGACCAGCGGCCTTTGCACCCCGGACAGGTCCATACGATCAAGCTCGGCATTGGTCGCCTCGACAAGCGCCGCGCGCACCTGCGGCGGCAGCCAGCCGTCGATCATCACTTCCGGCAGGTCCAGAACACAAACCGCCGAGACAATCGCATGGGCCAACCCGCGCCCCGCCTCCGCAATCCAGGTCGTAAGGATGTCATCAGGCACCTGCCAGGCGGCGGGCGGCTCCCAGAGGCTGTCCGTAGCATAGCCCGCCGCGCGCATCGCGCGCTCCAGAACGCACAGGGAGGCGCGGTCGATCAGCTGCACCTGCCCGCCTTTGCCATCCGGCACCGGCATCGAGCCAAGCGCCCCGGCATTGCCGCTGCGCCCGGTGTAGAGTTGATTGTTCAGCACCACGCCACCGCCAGCGAAGTAACCGAGATAGAAGTAAAGGAAATCACTCGCCCGGTCATCCGCACCAAAGACGAGCTCCGCCCCGCAGGCCGAGGAGGCATCGTTCTGCATGAAGACCGGCAAGCCCAGATCATTGTGCAGTTCCTGTGCGATGTCGAATTTGCGCCAACCCTCCATTTCTTCCGGCTTGAGCCCCAGCGGCACCGCCCAGTCCCAAAGCCGGAACGGCATCGCAACCCCAAGCCCGGCAATGCGCGACGCCTGCTCCGGGCTCAGCTGTGCGGTGAATTGCTCGAAACTGTCACGGGCAAAGCGCACCGTCGCCTCGGGGCGCGGGAAATCATAGGTTATCCGCGCGCGCGACAGGATGCGGCCGAGAAAATCGGTCAGCACGAGATCCGCACTTCGGCGCCCGATCTTGAGACCGCCGAAATAGGCCCCCGATCCAGCAAGGCGCATCGGCACCGACGGCTGACCGACCTTGCCGCGTTGCGGCTCGCCCCGGCGTAGAAAGCCCTCCTCCTCCAGCCGCCGCATCATCACGGAGACCGTCTGGGCAGAAAGGCCTGTCGCCCGCGCAATTTCTGCCTTGGCCATCGGGCCATGGCGGCGCAGAATCGTCAGGACCAACCGTTCGTTATGCGCACGCATACCGCTCTGATTTGATCCCTTTGACAAAACTTCAAGCGTATTTTCAACCGCTTGCGTCGACGTCTCGTTCTCCAAAACGTGTCCTCCCTGAGGGCGAGAATGTGCGTGGCGGGCGGCGTCTGTCAATAAATAAATCATGGTTATTTATTTATTGACTCTGGCGGCGAATCCCGGTTTTGTCTGGGTTGAGAGACGCGATCAAACGGTCCGGAGGACGATCCGGTCGCAAACTTTCAAACGACCTTAGGGAGGAAAAAACGTGACCACATTGAAGAAAACGCTGACTGTTGGCGCATCCGCACTGGCCTTTACTGCCCTCGCAGGTGCCGCCTCCGCAGCCAGCCATTCGATCAGCGCGTGCCTGATCACCAAGACCGACACCAACCCGTTCTTCGTCAAGATGCGCGAAGGCGCCGAGGCCAAGGCCGAAGAGCTGGGCATTTCGCTCAACAGCTATGCCGGCAAGGTTGACGGCGACAACGAGACCCAGGTTCAGGCCATCGAGACATGCATCGCCAACGGTGCAAAGGGCATCCTGATCACCGCCTCCGACACCTCCGCCATCGTGCCCTCCGTCCAGCAGGCCCGCGACGCCGGTCTTCTGGTGATCGCGCTTGATACGCCGCTGAACCCGATTGACGCCGCCGACATGACCTTTGCCACCGACAACTTCCTTGCCGGTGAGCTGATCGGTCAATGGGCCGCGGCCCAGCTGGGCGATGCTGCCGCAGACGCCAAGATCGGCATGCTCGACCTGGGCATCAGCCAGCCGACCGTCGGCGTTCTGCGCGATCAAGGTTTCCTGACCGGCTTTGGCATCGACGTCAAAGATCCGAGCAAGTGGGGCGACGAGACCGATCCGCGCATCGTCGGCAACGACGTGACCTCGGGCAACGAAGAAGGTGGTCGCAAGGCGATGGAGAACCTGCTTGCCAAGGACATGAACATCAACGTGGTCTACACGATCAACGAACCTGCCGCCGCCGGTGCCTATGAGGCGCTGAAGGACATTGGCCGTGAGAACGATGTACTGATCGTGTCTGTCGACGGCGGCTGCCCCGGCGTGCAGAACGTCAAGGAAGGCGTGATTGGCGCGACCTCGCAGCAGTACCCGCTCCTGATGGCCTCCAAGGGCATCGAAGCGATCGCGGCATGGGCCAAGGACGGCGTGAAGCCCTCCGCAACCGACGGCAAGGACTTCTTTGACACGGGCGTGGCGCTGGTCACTGACAAGCCTGTCGATGGTGTCGAGTCCATCGACACGGCCGAAGGCACGGACCTCTGCTGGGGCTGATCTGATCAACCGGGGCGCACCAGATGCGCCCCGGACCTCCTGATTCCCGGGGCCCGCCTTCACGGCGCGATGCGATGCGCATCCGTGCTCCCGGTTGACCAAGCCCAATCAGAAACACCACACTCCCGGTATGCGGCGGGCGCTTGTCCATCCGCGCCCAATGTATTCCGCGTCGGGGAGTGCGCGGACCTATTCCAAAAAGGGAGAGGATCATGTCCCAGACGGACAATTACGAATCCGCCGCCAGCGGGGCCACCAGCGAGGTGGCATCCTTCGCCGATGACGGCAAGGGAATGCTCGGCAAGATGCAGCACCTGCTGCATGTGAACCCGGCGCTCATACCGCTGATCGTTCTGGTCAGTGCCATCATCGTCTTCGGGCTTGTTCTCGGATCGCGGTTTTTCTCTCCTTTTGCCCTGACGCTGATCCTGCAACAGGTTCAGATCGTGGGCGTGCTCGCAGCGGCGCAATCGCTGATCATCCTGACCGCCGGCATCGACCTGTCGGTCGGTGCCATTGCGGTTCTGTGCTCGGTGATCATGGGGCAATTCTCCTTCCGATACGGCCTGCCCCCCGTGGTCGCCGTGGCCTGTGGCCTTGCCATCGGCACCGCCATTGGCGCGGTCAACGGCTGGCTCGTCAGCCGGGTCAAGCTACCGCCCTTCATCGTGACGCTCGGCATGTGGCAGATCGTTCTGGCCGCGAACTACCTTTACTCGTCCAACGAAACCATCCGCAGCCAGGACATCGAAGCCGATGCGCCGTTCCTGCAGTTCCTCGGGACCAAGATGCAGATCGGCGGCGCCACCCTGACGCTTGGCGTGGTCCTGATGATCGCGCTTGTCTTTGGCCTTGCCTACGCGCTGCGCTCGACTGCATGGGGCCGCCACGTGTATGCCGTGGGGGATGATCCCGAGGCCGCAAAACTGGCCGGCGTGAACGTGCACAAGACGCTTATGTCGGTGTACATGCTTGTCGGCTTCATCTGCGCTCTGGCGGGATGGGTGATGATCGGGCGCTATGGCTCCGTCTCCCCCTCCGCAACCACGGGTGTCATCGGCAACATCCAGGCCATCACGGCCGTGGTCATCGGGGGCATCTCGCTCTTTGGCGGACGCGGCTCCATCGTCGGGGCATTCTTCGGAGCGCTGATCGTGGGCGTGTTCGAGCTTGGCCTGCGTATGGCCGGCGCCGACCCCCAATGGACGTTTCTGCTCATCGGAACACTGATCATTGCCGCAGTCGCCGTTGACCAATGGATCAGAAAGGTCTCCGCATGACCTGCATGAACGATCTCCTGCCGAATGCAGACGACACCGCACGCGGGGAAACCCGCGGGAGACCAATGGATCAGAAAGGTCTCCGCATGACCTGCATGAACGATCTCCTGCCGAATGCGGACGACACCGCACGCGGGG
>NZ_JBLZMW010000019.1:0-4782 GCF_048553275.1 Pacificoceanicola niger | reverse complement strand
GAAACCTGCGGGAGACCAATGGATCAGAAAGGTCTCCGCATGACCTGCATGAACGATCTCCAGCGGAATGCGGACGACACCGCACGCGGGGAAACCCGCGGGAGACCAATGGATCAGAAAGGTCTCCGCATGACCTGCATGAAATCCGTCACATCTCGCACGATTGCCCGGGATACCGGGCAGTCGCAGACCGAAAACCGGACCAGAAAGGCAGCAGCATGACACAGCAGCCCATTCTCAAAGGCCGTGGCCTCGTCAAGCGCTACGGCAAGGTGACCGCCCTCGACCGCTGCGACTTCGATCTCTACCCCGGCGAAATCCTCGCTGTCATCGGCGACAACGGCGCGGGCAAGTCCACCCTGATCAAGGCAATCTCCGGCGCGGTGCAGCCCGACGCCGGGACCGTGGAACTGGACGGCAAACCGATCCACTTTCAGACGCCCATTGATGCGCGGAAGGCGGGGATCGAAACCGTCTACCAGACGCTGGCCATGTCCCCGGCCCTGTCCATCGCCGACAACATGTTCATGGGCCGCGAGATCCGGCAAAAGGGCATCATGGGCAAGGTTTTTAAAAAGCTCGACAAGGCAGAGATGCAACGCATCGCGCGGGAAAAGCTGAACGATCTTGGGCTGATGACCATCCAGAACATCAACCAGGCTGTCGAAACCCTCTCCGGGGGCCAGCGTCAGGGCGTGGCCGTGGCCCGCGCCGCCGCCTTCGGCTCGAAGGTCATTATTCTCGACGAGCCGACTGCGGCGCTTGGGGTCAAGGAAAGCCGCCGGGTGCTGGAGTTGATCCAGGATGTGAAATCGCGTGGCATTCCGATCATCCTGATCAGCCACAACATGCCGCATGTGTTCGAAGTGGCCGATCGCATCCACGTACACCGCTTGGGTCGCCGCCTCTGCGTGGTCAACCCGAAGGATTACACCATGTCGGACGCGGTGGCCTTCATGACCGGCGCCAAGGAACCGCCCACAGAACAAGCCGCCTGATCGCAGAGCATCAGACAAAGGAAAAGGCGCCTCGCAAGAAGCGCCTTTTTTGTATCGTGCAGCTTTCTATCGTGCAACTACGGTGCCGCCACGCGGCCTATGCCAGGGATGGCAACCACAGGACAATCGATGGGAAGGCCACCAGCAAGGCGATCGTCACCGCATCGGCCACGAAGAAGGGCATCACCCCCCGGAAGACATCCTGCACCGACAGCTCCGGGCGCACGCCCGCGACAACAAAGCAGTTCAGGCCAATGGGTGGCGTAATGAGGCAGAACTCCGCCATCTTCACCACGAGTATGCCGAACCAGATCGCGCACATCGTACCGGACATGCCAAAGGCGCTGTCCGCCGCCGCGACCGTCTCGCCACCGTTCAGAGCCATGACCGCCGGGTAGACAACGGGCAGGGTCAGCAGCAGCATGCCGATGGCATCCATGAACATCCCAAGCACCGCATAGCCGAGCAGGATGCAGACAAGGATCATCAGCGGCGGATAATGCAGTGAGGTGATCCAGTCGGAAAAGGCCGTCGGCAGGTCCGCAAAACCGAGAAAACGCACGTAGATCAGCACGCCCCAAATGATCGAGAAGATCATGATCGACAGCTTGGCCGTCTCGATCAGCGCATCCTTGAGTTCCGGCAGGCGCATGCCCCGGAACAGCGCCATGCAAAAGACAATGAACGCGCCGATGGCACCGCCTTCGGTGGGTGTGCCCCAGGCGTCGCCCCCGAACGGGTTGTAGACAAAGAAGATGATGATCACGACCACCGCCACGATGGGCAGCGCCGGAGGCAGGCTGGCAAACCGTTGCTTCCAGGTAAAGCCGGTGACCGGAGGGCCGAAGTTCTTCATGGTCAGGGCCAGACCGATGATCAGCGCCGCGTAGACGAACGCGGAGAAGACACCGGGAATGAAGCCTGCCAGCAGCAGCTTGCCCACATCCTGCTCCACAATGATCGCATAGATCACGAGGATCGCAGAGGGCGGGATGAGCGAGGCCAGCGTACCGCCCGCCGCCACGACGCCCGCCGCAAAGCGCTTGTCGTAGCCCACCTTGAGCATTTCCGGGATCGCGATACGCGCAAAGACCGCAGCCGTCGCCACGGAGGCGCCCGACACCGCCGCAAAGCCGGCCGTTGCGAACACAGTCGAAACCGCAAGCCCGCCCGGCACCCAGGCAATCCAGCGCTTTGCCGCCTCGAACAGAGCCCGTGTCAGACCCGCATAGTATGCAAGATAGCCAATGAGAATGAATGTCGGAATGAGCGAGAGCGCCTGGCTCGCGACCTTGCCATGGGGCACCTGCCCCGCGATCTTGACGCTGATCTCCAGCGCCTTGCCAAAGCGGTCCGGATCGTAGCCGAACTGATCCCAGCGCAGCCAGATAAGCCCGACAAGCCCCGCCAGCGCCGCAGCGAAAGCGACGCGCATCCCCAGGACAACAAGGATGAACATTCCGCCCGTGACCCAAAGGCCGATTTCAATCGAATCCATGATAGTCGCCCTTTAGCCGTCGTGACCTTGAATTTGTCTGGCTTCCGCCGCTGCCTGCTCTGCCGCCGTCTGAACCAATGGCACCGCCGCTGGCCGCTCCTCCCCGCGCAGGAAGGCGCGCCCAAAGCCCCAAAGCTGCAGCGCCAGCCGCAGGCTCATCACCGAGAAGGCCACAGGCACCACCAGCTTGGCCGGCCAGATCGGCAGCCCGATGTCGATAGAGCTGTCGCGGCTCCAGTTCGGTTTGGAGAAATCGAAACTGCGATCGAAATGCGCCCAGGTGCCCCAGACCAGCAGCAGCATCAGTATGAGCACTGCCAGAGTGGTCAGGAACTCCGCCAGCCACAGGGGCCGTCCGGACAGACGCCCGACGAGAATGTCCATGCGGATGTGCCCGCCTTCGCGCTGCACATAGGCGATGCCGAAGATCGCAATCAGCGGCATTGCCGCCTCGATCCAGTCTACATAGCCGCGCAGCGGTTCGTTGAACCCGTTGCGCCCGACGACGGAAATCACGGCAAGGCACATCAGCATGAAGGCGCCAAGCCCTGACACCGTTGCCATACCCCGCTCGATTTTCAGTAATCCCCGGTCGAGGCGCGACAGCAGGCTGTCGTCCTCCAGAACAGATGCCGACCCGGCCATATCCCCTCCGTCCCCGTCATCGGGGCTTCGTTGTTTTTGAAATGCAATCCCCCGGCGGCCTGCACCACCGGGGGACAATCAGGCCGCCACCGTCAGTTCGACGCGCGTGTCTCGGCGAGCGTGGATTTCACAAGGTCGAGCAGTTCCTGCGCGGGCATGCCCTGTGCGTTCATCTCGTCCAGCCATGCCTTCTGAATGGGCTGGCCGCCGACCTCTTCGAACTTGGCCAGCTCATCATCGGAGATCATGACCTTGGTCACATTTTTCTCCGCCAGCACGTCATCCCACTGCTTGAGAAGTTTGCCATAGTTTTCGAGGTAGTAGTCGATCGCCTCGTCCACCGAGCTGTCCAACGCCTCGCGCTCCGCGTCACTGAGTGACTCGTAGGCGTCGATGTTCACCACGACCGGGCAATTCACCGTGCCGGGGTTGAGGTTCGCGGTCCACCAATCGGCCTCGTTGATGGTTCCGAAAGACAGGTGCGCGTGCTGGGCAAAGGCAACGGTGTCGACAACGCCGCTTTCCATCGCCTGATAGGCTTCGGAGGATGTCACGGATGTGGGAACGCCGCCGACCGCTTCAAACGCCTGACCGATACCGCCGGTTGCGCGCACCCGCATGCCGTCGAATTTCTCAAGCGCGTCGCGCGGCTCGCCGGTGCCCACGAGATTGTACTGCGGCATCGGGGATGTCATCAGCATCTTCGCGTTCCACTGCGCCATTTCCTCGGCAACGGCCGGGTGCGCATAGACTGCATTTGAAACCGCGACTTCCTCATCAAGCGTATTCACGCCGAGGAACGGCAGCTCAAGCACGGTGATCGCGCGGTTCTTGTCCGGGTGATATCCGGCGCAGAACTGTGCCATCTCGAAAGCGCCGATGCTGATACCGTCGAGGTTCTCGGTGTTCTTCGACAGACCGCCATAGCTGATGGTCATTGTGAACTCGCCGTTCGTCTTTTCGGCGACCAGATCGGCCAGCTTGTGGATGTGCTCGGTGAAGGCACGGCGCTTGCCCCAGACGGACACGTTCCATTCGGTGGCGGCGGCTTCGCTTGCAAAGGCAAAGGCAACAACGGTGCAGAGCAGTTTTCCGGTGATGTTCAAGATAGGGACCTCCCATTGGTTTCATGGCGGTCAACGCCGCCTTGATGCGGCAGGTTAGTGCATCAAACGCCGGGCGCAAGGTTTTCCGGATTCGCAAAAGTATGGGTCCGCTACAGGACCGACGGTATGCGGCGGTACACCGGCGCAATATGTCGCACCATACCGTTTGCGCAAACACCGCCACTTTACCAAGGGTTGTGCGCGCTCGCGCTTGTTATGTTAGCGTCCAAGAGTTGTTTTTTAACAGCGGCTTAACACTTGGGCGGAAAATAAATTTTCAGCTTTCCAACCGCCTAGAAAATGGATTTACAAATTAACTCATATATATTCGTGGCTTATTCTATGATTTTCAGGACGTGCTATGGTGCCCTAGACTGCGACGTAGCGTAAAGACCGCGCCGCGGCACAAGCGTGATGAAAGGGAGGACCGCCATGACGGATCAGACAGCAATCGCCACCACCTACCCCCCCAGCGCGGAGCTTACGGCTTCTGCGAATGTTGATGCTGCGGCGTATGACGCGATGTATGCGCAGT